>DUHG01000118.1 GCA_013330975.1 Candidatus Bathyarchaeota archaeon | reverse complement strand
CATAACTCCGTAGTAGCGGTTCAACACGCCGATTCTTGGGTGAATCTTCGAGGGAAGAAAAACAATCCATTTGTAACGTCCCTCAAAATTCAGGGGTACATCAATTTGCTCAGTTATTTCATTACACAGATCATTATATTCTTCTGTTGAGGCGTCTGTCTTCTTTAGCCATAATGAGTCGACTATGCCGTGAACGACTTCAAATCCTCGTCTTTCTGCACTGCGGGCAGCTTGGAGGAATGTTTCTCTGCCAAAGGCGCATACACCTATGTGACCGTCGACGGTTCCGAATTTTGCGTTTCGGTAACCCAAGTAACCGAAGCACGTGACGAGAATCCATTTCAAAGCTCCTTGCCTGCTGTCATATATTTCTTTAAGTTTAGGGTCTTGGGCTTCGTTTCTCAACCGCTTATACTCCAAGCGTTTGTTAACGATGAGATTCAATGCTTTGGGAACAATGCCTTTTCGTTTGTTGCAGATGTTGTAGTTCAAATCTGGGATTCGCAGGCTTGAGTCTGGACAGCAGCCACAGAGAACGGTTTCAGCTGAGATGTTGTTCTTCACCATCAAGCTTGGATACATAGATGTGAAGTCAACTTCGCCGATTTCGTCGTGGATGCCCACTTGGGGTTCGTAGACGAGACCTCCGCGGTCTCCCACGAGCAGTTCATAAGCAGATTTGAAGGCTTCAGGAATGCTTTTGTTTCTTGGAATCAAAACATCGTCTTTGATGGCTTGATAGAACTGAAGCGAGGACATGCTACTGCCTATTGACGAGCGCGAAGCAGTATGCAGTGGGACTCTGCAAGTTCTCGCCACCTCTATTAGACCTTCAAATTCTGCCTCACTCAGTATGAAGGTGTTGCACTTGTCGATGTGAATTCTTCCGTAAAGTCGAACCGTAGAGGCTCTATAAAATGTTCGACCATATGAAAAGAANNTGACTACTTCGACAAGCTGAAGTAGCTTTTCATCTTCGCGTCTGGGGTCGATGACGACTCGTTGTTCAGCTTGAATTACCTGAATTTTTTCTATCGGGTCATTAAAACTCGCGATTTTTCCTTTCTTGTCGATCTCCACGCATAACTCCATCTTTCTAAGTGGCGGCACGGCATAGTCCAAGCTTTCCACATAGTCCAAGAGCTTATACTTAAGCTCCGTTTTTTCTGCATCAACTTCTACAAGAGCCAGTGGAAACAAGTCACGGTTGAAGAAGTATGCTCGGTCAGCATGCCAATCACAGTTGTGCACTTCGTACCGTAGNNAGAACTCTTGATTTTTCGTTGTCTGCGGGGTGAGCATATTTGTATGCGAAGTTCCATGATGCGATGTTTTGATTTGAGAAGAACCGGCTGGATAGTCTCTCGATTTCTTCTTGTTTTCCTGAAATGTACACTTTGGGCATGAACTGATCTGTGAGTCTGATTCTTTCGCTGTTTTCTCCGATTATCCAGACAGCCATTTCGCCGAGGTCGGAGGGGTAAACGTCGAAGATCCACCCTTTAACTCGTTTTGGGTTGTTGGATGTGCTGTTCGACTGCATATAGTCTCTTCTCTAACCTGCTCATTTTTTTCTGCAGGTTTACAACGATAGATAAGATCATTGGCTCGAAGAGTATGGGTTGAGTTGCGTTGCTTCCTGCTGATGCTAGACCCCTGCATGCATCCATCACTTCGTCGAATGCTGCCTTATCTTCGGTGCGTAATGCTTTTGCAAAGCCTTTCCATCTGCAGATTTCATCTTCTAAAGCCATTCGGTATGACTCAACTGTTTTGCCCATGTTATTGGTAGCCTTCCATGAATTCGGTTAGCGTGAGGTTTTCAGATGGAAGCTCTGCTACACCTAGAACGTAGCGGGGATGCTTTTCTAAGACAAATTCACGATCATACTGTGATTGACTGAGCGATATCACAACGTTTGCTCTTACACATGTTAGCGTGTGGAGAAAACTGTTGCGACGTGTCTCTTGATGCGGTGGGTATGTGGCGATTAGGATGACGTGATTCTCCTGCGCAAATTTTGAGAGATAGGCAGTGACTTGCCTGAACACACTTCGCGCTTCATCTTCTTGAACGTCTTTGTCTAGAAAGAACCCAGCTATGTCGGATAATATGACGAGTTTAGCGTCGTATTTCTTGACTGTTTCCTTTAACTTATCCATAACAAGCGAAGTTATCTGATAAGCTGTGAAAGCCCTCGATATGTAGACTCGATCAAGTACTTCTTTTGGGTTTAGTTTGTGCATTTTAGCAAACCGTGCCACTTGGTAGAGTCTGAATGTGTTTCCGCCATCAATGAAAACAACGTTGCTTCCCAAGCCTCCAAGTTGAATTGGTAGCTGGGCTCTCACGCACAACAGTGAAGCTAAAGACACTGCCGAGGCTGAACCGTGGAGTACGGCGAAGTCACCTATTGCGAAACCTGGGAACAGTTGACTTATGTTCCTCATGTTAAAAGCGAGTAGTGGCTGCGCCTTCACGGTTTGGAGTAAACTGTTCTGAGACAAACTCTACTTTTCCCCTTAATTGGTAAGGAATTTGGAGAGTGTCTTTTCAGCCGTTTTAAGCTGNNGTGAGTAGAAAGGCCAGACACGAGATCGCCAGTGAAAGAACGGCAACCCACAGCGTTTTCGTCTTCATTGCCGGCTGATAATAGAGATTGCATCTCTCAATCTGGTTTCTCAACCTTTTGGCTTCAGATTCGATGCTCATTCGTAACTCTCTGAGGATCGAGTTCTCGAAAATCTGGGCGCGATCGGCAAGGTTGTTCAGCAGTTTTTCGCGGCATAGTTCTTCGTATCTCTTGACATAAAGGCTTATGCGGTCAAGTCCAACGATAACGTCGTCGACCGCGTTCAATCTTAAAACTATTTTTTTCATCTGTGCGAAATCAAGTTTTCCGTTCTGGCAGAGCTTGACGTCTATGCGTTCGCTCAAGTCTTCGGGAGGGCAGTCAGCATTTTGTTTTCGGGAACCATACCAGGATTCAGCAAACTCTGACATTAGTGCCTCTGCCTCGGGGAAGGAGTTGCCAACTTCATTAAGGGCAGCTTCAGTAACTTCTGCCGCCCTCTTCAGGTAGTATGATTGGGAATTGGCAGAAAAGAATTGTATTGCTTTATTCAATTTCTGGAGGGCCGACTCTGTTGAATATGGTTCTTCGCTGAATCTGGAGTTCATCGAGCTCCCCGCACCTCTATAGAAGGCGTTTGAACCTATTAACATTAGGTCAAAAGCCGAAACATGAAAGGGTATAACCATAATCTGCCATAGTTATTGTTCTTTTGCCTATTTCGTTCTGAATTTTCTTGAACATAAAATAGACCGCTTGTCTTCATCTAACTCATAAAGACAAGAATTGGTCAATCGCTTTCTGGACAATGGTTT
>DUHG01000025.1:179-8149 GCA_013330975.1 Candidatus Bathyarchaeota archaeon | reverse complement strand
CTTTTCGATAGGGCATTCAAAACAACCCGTCATTTGCAACAGAATTTGGTTTCTCTGTTTGATTTTTCATCTAAATATGGTTTTTGTTACAGCCCAATAATCCATTTTGTCAAAAAAGCGATTTTTCATAAGAACGGGAAAAGTTCAATTGAACTATGGAGCTGGGGATGGGAGTTGAACCCATATAGAGCAGCTCTGCAGGCTGCCGCCTGAACGGTTCGGCCACCCCAGCACATTGGTCTACAATCGGGATGGTAATAAGAATATTGGTAAAGAAAAAACACGCCCACATTGTTTTGAAGGGGAAAATCTAAATGTGAGTGCACTGCTCTCATATAATCCGTTAAGAGTTGACAGTGATGAGTGAGAAAAAAGTCAAAGAAGACCCAGTTAAAATGCACAAAGACGCCAACAACCTCATGGAAGCAGGAAAATACGAAGAAGCAAAAGAACTCTTTCTGAGAACTGCAGAACTCTACAAGAAAAGTCAGAACTTCTTCGACGCTACGACGATGCTATACAAAGCAGGCGAATGCGATTTTGCTTTGAAGAACTACGAGAAAGCCTCAGAGAGCTTCATGAAATCAGCTGAACTGTCTTTTGACAAAGCATTTGACAGATTCGGAATCAGCGCCTTGGACTATGCGAAAGACTGCCAGAAGGAACTGGGCAATAACAAGAAAGTCGAGGAACTCGACAAGAAAATCAAAGAGACGAAGGCCAAACTCGAAACCGCCTTCTAAATCCTTCCACACACCTTTTTGCCTAGTCAACCCTAACTTTCTAGTCATCTTGCATGCAAATAATCGCGAGCAGCAAAAAAGCGAAAGCACGCTTGAGCAAAAATGCCAACGTTGTTCAAAACGCTTGCCCAATTCCTAGAAAAGATAGGCACTAGCAAGAAACGTCTCCAAATGGTCGAGGAAACAGCACAGTTTCTGAAAACCCTAGAAACTGAAGAGCTGGAACCGGCAGTGTCAATGATTCTTGGCAGAGCCTTTCCAACATGGACACAAGAAAACCTCGAAGTCAGCTGGGCAACATTAAGCGTTATACTGCAACGAATTACAATGGCTGAATGGTCAGTTTTCACCCAAACCGTAAGAAACACAGGCGATGTTGGTGAAGCAGTCAAGACCATATTCGAAAAAGCCAAACCCAAGAAGCAAAAACTTCTCGTGGATAAACAACTGAACATTCTTTATGTAAGGCGCACCCTGAAAGCCATAGCAAAAATCTCAGGTTCGGGCTCAAGAGAAAGGAAGGAACTTCTAATCGAAGCCCTCTTCAGGCAAGCATCGCCATTAGAAGCAAAATACCTCACGAAAATCTTCCTGGGAGAGATGCGAACCGGTCTGCACGAAGGACTAACTGAANNCATTCAAAGTTTTCAGACCAGTGAAACTCATGCTCGCCCAAGCCGCAGATAGCGTCGAAGAAGCCATAGAAACCCACTGCGGCGAAACAGCCTTCGAATACAAGTACGACGGAGCAAGGGTGCAGATTCATAAGCTCGACAATGAAGCGCGCATTTTCAGCAGAAGACTCACAGACGTGACAGCTAGCGTCCCGGAAATTGTCGAAGACATAAGAAAGAACGTCAGATCACAAGAGGCAATTCTAGAAGGCGAAGTCATAGCCGTGGACAAGACAGGGCACCCAATTCCGTTTCAGCATCTCATGCGCAGATTCAAACGAATTCATGAAATACAAGACAAAACCCAAGAGATTCCCCTTAGGCTCTACCTCTTTGACATAATCTTTCTCGACGGAGAAAGCCAAATCTCGAAGGCTTATGCTACTCGCAGAAGAATCCTGGCAGAAAATGCCGGAGAAATCCCTTTGACAAAACAAATCATCACAAACAGGAAAGAAGTAGCTGAGAAATTCCTGAAAGAAGCAATTTCAGAGGGACACGAGGGACTAATGGCAAAAAAACTCGACAGTCGCTACACGCCAGGAATCCGAGGAAAAAGTTGGCTGAAAATCAAAACAGTCCTCGAACCTTTAGACTTAATTATTACCGCAGCCGAATACGGCTACGGGAGAAGACACGGATGGCTATCAGACTACCATCTAGCGGCAAAGGAACCAGTAACTGGACAGTTCTTGGAAGTCGGAAAAACCTTCAAAGGTCTGACAGACGAAGAAATCATTGCCTTGACCGAAAAGCTCAAGCAGCTTGCAGTGAAGCAAGAACATGGATGCGTCACCGTTCTACCACAAGTAGTCGTAGAAGTTGCCTATAACGAAATCCAAAAAAGCCCAAAATACAAAAGCGAGATGGCACTGCGGTTTGCAAGGATAACGCGAATAAGAAACGACAAAACCGCAGCAGAAGCAGACACAATTCAGAAAGTGAGAAAAATCTACGAAAGACAATTCGCTAACAAAGGCAGATATAAAGCTGATACACACTAATGGAGATCGAGAAGTGTTGGACCAAGCAGAAAGGAAAGCCTTCGCCAAAGAATTCTACAGCCGACAGGTCATAATGAAAGAGCTCGGACAAGAAGGCCAAAAGAAACTTTCCAAGTCAAAGATCACAATCGTCGGCGCAGGAGGACTAGGAACTGTCAGCGCACTCTACTTGGCGCTGGCAGGCGTGGGATCCATCCGTTTGATAGACCAAGACACAGTCGAAACCCGAAACCTGCACAGACAGATACTCTACACTACTGATGACTTGCACTACCCGAAAGCTGAAGCCGCAGAGAAAAGGCTCCAAAAACTCAACCCGCTAATAGAAACTGAAGCTATATCAGAAAACCTGAACGCACGAAACGTCGAAAAATTACTGAAAGGATCAAACTGCGTAGTCGACGGCTTAGACAACATGCGCACACGCTACCTGACAAATCGAGCCTGCATAAAACTCAAAATCCCGTACATCTTCGGGGCAGCAATAGGATTAGAAGGCAACCTCTCAGTCTTCCAAACACCTGAAACCCCCTGCCTCGAATGCATAATGCCCAATATCCCAGACAATGAACTGGACACNNTGAAACGGACAAACTGCCGAGCTTGCCAAGGTGAAGCCAAATCAACCCGGCGAGGCGAAAAACTCGTTTGGCTCTGTGGACAAAACACCGCTAATGTCAACCCTGAAAAAACACTGAAACTGGATCTCAAAGAAATCTACAAAACAATAAGCCAAAATTTCGCGGTCAAAGTGAAATCCCACCTCTCGATAGTTTTTGACTACAAGGACATGGAAGTCAGCCTCTTCAACAACGGACGAATGCTAATCAAGAACGTTCCCAACGAAAAAGCCGCATTAAGCGCATACAGAAAACTCCTCGAAACCCTGAAGATAAGCTCTTAGAAAACAGCTTCCCTGATTACAAATAAAAGAGACAGAGAGATATGCAGTTTTGAAAAAGTGGCAGAGATGGTGACCGTAGAAGAAGCCAATAGACCAATCTTCAACATAGCGTTTGGAGCGATTTTCGCGGCACTAGCATGCGTAGTAACAGTCTTGTTCATAATACCCATTCCCGCAACAACCGGATACTTCAACTTGGGAGAATCCATAATCTACATCGCTGCACTGATCTTAGGACCTTTTGTCGGATCATTTNNACCAACAAGAAACTCAAACAGAGAATATCAAGCGTTACCCTCAGCGCGACAATCTCAATAATAGTAGGTGGCGCTGAAATGGTTTTAGGATACTTCATATACGAAATCTTAGTTTTAGGTTATCCTGCAGCTCTGGCACTGGCAGAAATCCCATTCAACATCGTTCAGCTTATCGTTGGCTTGGTAGTAGCAGTACCCATAATGCACGCTATCTTTCGAGTATTCCCACAGCTTAAAAGCTAGACAAGAGAAAACATAGACCGTGTCCTGAAATGAAGCTGCCACCGGGAAAAATCCCAATTGACATCCTCAAGGAAGTAGTTTTCAAATACCTAGGCGCAAAACGCGAAGAAGTAACTCTGGGACCAGCAGCAGGAATCGACGGTGCAGTCATAGATCTTGGAGATAAATCGCTAATTGTCTCAATGGACCCAATCACAGGAGCAAACGAAAAAATCGGTTGGCTCGCCGTGAACGTTAACGCAAACGATATCGCAACCTTTGGTGTCGAACCTTTCTTTGTATTCTCATCAATCTTACTTCCGGAGAATTCAGACAAGAGATTAGTTGAAACCATTTGTCAACAGATGGATCAAGCAGCCAAGGAACTAGGAATAGCCATAGTTGGAGGACACTGCGAATCAACTCCAGGACTGACATACCCGATAGTTGCATGCTGCACCTTAGCCTTAACCAGAAAGGGATGTTATGTCACCGCTGCGGGAGCAAAACCCGGGGACAGACTCATCCTAACCAAAAGCGCTGGAATCGAAGGAACAGCTATTCTCGCTTCAGACAGAGAACAAAAACTTGCGCCAGTAATGGGTTTAGCATTGCTTAACGAAGCGAAAGACTTCTACAAACACATAAGTGTAGTTAAAGATGCCTTAACAGCCTACAGAACAGGGGGAGTCCATGCCATGCATGATCCAACGGAAGGTGGAGTCGCAGGCGGAATACATGAGATGGCAGATGCCTCGCGTCTCGGTGTTAAAATCTATGAGGACAATATTGTGGTTAGACCTGAAACCTCAAAAATCTGCAACTTCTTCGAGATTGATCCGATACAACTGATTGGTTCAGGTGCACTATTGATCGCCGCAGAAGAGGCAAAAACCAATGAGATTATTAGTAAATTGAAAAAGGAACAGATTTCAGCTGTAGAGATAGGCATCTTCGAAGAAAACCCTGACATCAGACTTCTAGTGAAAAACGCTGAAAGCGTTAGAGAATTGCCCAGACCCCTATCGGATCACCTGTGGAAAGCGCTGAAAAACACCCCTTAGAACAAAAGGGCAAAGCTATGAAACGTCCATAGTCCTAGATTCAATATCCTTGGCATCCAGAACCCTACTTGTAGAGTGCCTCGGGCGCGAAAACGAATTCAGCTGTTGCTGGAGCTTTCTATAGACAAAATAATTCTTCAGGTTTCTCGTCAATTCATTTATGCTTTCGCAATGGGAATGAAAGACAGTGAACATGGGATCTATCACGATTCTAAACCCTCTTGCTGCCATTTCCCTGCTCCAATCATAATCCTCTGAGCCGTACTCTTTGGTCTCTGGGATCATACTTGGCAGATTCTCGTCAAAAGGATACTCCTTCCAAAGAGACTTCCTTATTATGCAATTGATGGTGGAACACCAAACTGGATGAGCGCTTACTTTCTGTGAAACATAGTACAATGTCGCATCAAACCTGCCAAAAACCGTGCCCTCTTCGTGGGGAATAAAAAAGCCACTCACGCCCGCAACCTGGGGATCTTTAAAGTGTTTCAATCCTCGCTCCAACCAACTGAGCGATGTAGGCAAAGAATGCCCGTTTGTGATGCACACCAATTCATTTTCGGTCAAATTCACCGCGAAGTTGGTTGAATATGCATGAGAAAATTCGCCGTCAGAAAAAGGAAATAACTTGATCCGGCGGTCCTTAAAGTATTTCCGCTTGATTTCTCTGAGGTCAGCGGTTAGATCTTGAAGTTTCTCTTTGGACGAAAAGTTGTCCGCCACAACAATTTCAGAAACACGAAATGTTTGACGCGCCAAATTATTCAGTAGAGTATCAAAGTACTTTTCCTTGTCTTTTGTCCTTATCACTACTGAGACTGTCAAACGATTTCTCCAAAGATGTATATCGAGCTAGCTCTTTAAATTAAACTTTCTTTCAAAAAGATTTCTATAAAGAACGTAGAAGGCATAGAACCCGTACGCCATCACTAGCTTGGGCATCTTGGCAATCGAACCAAACTTAAATGAGTCAACAATTATATCTACGCTACCTCTAAACGTCCAAACAACAGGTGGCCGATAATGGATGCAGTAGGGATCGTAAGTCGCCACCAACTGAAAACCTTTCTTGACTATCCATTCAGCAATGAAGGCATCCTCAAACACGTGTAAAGTCTTGGGTATGTCTATGTCTTTGACAGCGTCATGTCGAACCAGGAGATCATGTGTGCCGCCACGTATCTCAAAAATGCGTCTCGTTATCTGCAGAAATAGACCCAGGAGAATGGAGTTCTGGATGCCATCCCAAATCTCGATCCCCCAAACAGCCCCAACATCCCCGTTCACGTGACTAAGCGCCTTTTTGAACCAGTCATCACAGAGAGTAACATCGCTATCGACAAACAAGAACCAGTCGGTCTCAACAAGCCTAATTCCCTTCAGTCTAGCGCTGCCTCGGGTTCCTCGGTCTTTCACAACGAGTATGTTTTTGTGCTTCTTTTGAAATCCGCTCAGGATGTCCATGGTGCGATCAGTCGAATACCCATCAACTACTATCAAACGGTTCACAGGAACAGTCTCAAAAACCGAGTTCAAACACCTCTCCAGCATTCGCTCACTGTCCTTTGTGATTACAACTACGTCTACTCGGTCTGAGTTCAATGGCCAACACCTATTTGCAAATGAGTATTCGTGTTTCCATTCCAAATGGTAGCTTGAATGATCTATAAAATGATGTACTCCTGACTTGAAAGCTTACATCCACGAAAGACTGAATTTTAATAAATCTGCACTGTAGGTTTTTACGAATCAGTTCCGACCATTCCTTGGGAGTCTTAACGTTTATATGCGTTTTGTCGAAACCTTTCAATAGTCTCTTGGTGATTCTTTCAAAGGTCCTGTTTGGCGTAGTACAGAGTAAGATGCACCTGGTAGAATCATAAAGATCATGAAGAGCCTTCAAGGGATGTTCCAAATGCTCCAAGACCTCGAAGCTTGTGACCAAATCGAATCTCCTGCTGAATGGAAGATTCTGCGCATCACTCGCCACAAACACATTCTCTTTCAGCTTCTCCTTTCCTTGAAGCAGACCGTATGAGGAAACATCTGTGCCCCAAGAATCATAACCCAATGAACGCAGAAGACTAACCCCATATCCAGAGGCACAGCCAACATCCAAAGCACTCTTTCCCGTTCCACCCATCAGATCCATGCCGGCGTGTTTGGACGCCCAAGTCAGAGACTCAAATATGTGAGATGAAATCAATTGCTCTTTTTCTGAATATTTAAGATGTACGAAATAATCCTTTCCAAAATGCAAATTGTATTCGCCCAATTTTTCGCTTTGGCAATGCTGTATGTGTTTTTATAGCCCATATATGAATAACTTCAATATCAACAAAGCGGCTAGTGAAAAATATTTGACGCCAGGTTTAGGAAAAGCAGCGAAAGTGGCAGCTCGTTCGCTTGTCCCAGGCAAACCACACCATGCTCAGTGGCTGATCACAAGAAAATGCAACTACCGCTGCAAAGGCTGCAACATATGGCAAGAACAAGACAATCAAGAACTTGCCACAGAAGATATCAAACGCGGTCTAGATATTCTCAACAAACTTGGCGTCGTCGAAATAGTTCTTTCAGGCGGTGATCCCCTCTTAAGAGATGACGCTCAAGAGATTATCGAATACGCGNNCCTGCCAAAAATGACTACATAAAAGGAGTCAAAGGTTCTTGGGCAACAGCAATCGAAACCGTTGAAAAGCTTCAAAACGAGGGAATAAACGTTGCCGTAACGCCGACAATCTCCCAGATGAACCTTGACGAAATTGTCGATATAACAAACCACTTCACGGATAAAGGCATTCCAGTTTGGTACTGTCTCTACTCCTATGACGATTCGCCTGACTCAAATCAACTATTCAGGATTGGCAAACCCAAAGATGAATTCATCATTACAGACAAGCCAGCCATGGTAGATCTATGCAACTCGCTCATAAAAATGAAAAAGAAGAACAACAAAATTCTCATGACGACGAAGCTATTGAAAGCCCTACGAGACTATTATGCACAGGACCGAAGGACCTGGAATTGCCTTGCCCTCGAGAATTTCTTGGTCTTGGACCACAGGGGCAGAATCGCAGGATGCCATGTTCACAATTCTGC
>DUHG01000025.1:0-155 GCA_013330975.1 Candidatus Bathyarchaeota archaeon | reverse complement strand
TCTGATCCTCATCAATTTTCACGATTCGGACTACTCCATTTGGTCTGAACAACACATCAAAAGCATTTTCCTCAATCATCCTAGGTCCGCTATCCCTAGGTTTAATAAGCTCGACTATTGCAGGCAAGAACAACAGAAAAACAGGAACAAATATT
>DUHG01000047.1 GCA_013330975.1 Candidatus Bathyarchaeota archaeon | reverse complement strand
ATCAAGAAATTCAAAGTAGATCTTTTGTGATGCTCAAGTCTTTGAGCGCTTTCTTGAAATCTCGGCCTATGTCATCTGCGAAAGCCGCCCGATTTTTGATACCTTGCTTGACAGCCCCCGCCACCACCAAACTGCCCCCAACGATCTCACTGATGGGAGTAGGCTCAGGGAATACTATCAAGGCGATCCCCAATTTGATGAGGTTAGACTTGTTTCCTTCTCGAAACAGCTTCTTGGTGGCCGCAGCTTGGCTTCCTGTGTCAGAGATAACCCTGCATGACTCTTTTTGCCCCTCAGCGACCTCAGTTACAGATTTTGCTAAAGCTTTAGCTTCTTCAACTTTCATCAGACATCACTGGATAGCCAAATAGCGTAGCTTTTAATCAAAAGCTTTTTGTTCAAAAAACAATGGTAAAACTCGCGAATATTAGTCATTTTAGCTTGCTGCCTCCGTCCTGGTTATTAAAGAACATTTCAAAGTTGACCCCATTTTGTGCGCAAAAATAAATGGATTTGTCCTTTTTGCACAGGCTATGCCCGCGCCGTAGATAGTTTCGTGCTCAGTGATCCGAGGAACACCTTCCTNNACTGCAATACTTTTGGCGCTTTCTTGCAGCTCCATAGAATATTGATGTCGAAGCGAGAACACAAGTCCGTCGAGCAAACGAAGCAAAATCGAACTCCTATAAATACAAACGGCTCCGAAAATTCAAACTCAACTCAGCAGTACTCTTGACTTGTAAGCTTCGAAATCCCAAAGCGATTTCTGTGAATTCCTTGACGGTTTGATTGGCAAACTCCCACGTTGGATTCCCAAAATGTAAACCTTGGCAATTTGAATCTACATATACAAAAAATGTTCTATCAACGTAATTGTATGCTGCTTGCCGCGCATGCCCAAACTTGGGTGCTCCGAGGACTTTGAATGGCCACAGTTTGCATGCGTCAGGTTTCATGTGCTGAAGACCGCAGAAGTTCTTGTTAGCTAATTTGCACAAGAAGGAACATGTGCCGTCATTCTTCCGCTTTAGGTACAACCGTGTAAGATCTGAAGCAGTAAGTTCCATGCCGTAAGTTCTGATTATTCCAAGCCACTCCTGGAAGTTCAAAACTACGCTGTAGTCTCGGCAGCAACTCCCGCATGAGGCACATTTCCAGTCTGCTATGAATTTCCATGGAACAAAGAGCATTCTTGTTCGCTCGAAAAACTTGAATCCTTGTCTTAAAAACCTATCCTGAAAACTGTAGCCGTCTTCATTGAGCCTAATCAAGATCATGGAGATTCAAATGCCGCATTTCAGGATTTTTAGTCAAGTCTGCGTTTCATAAAGAAGATATAGCTGAAGACCAATTGAAACTATAAACTTAAGCACTTATTGGTTTGCACCTGAGGTATACGTGCGGGGGTCGCCGAGCCAGGTCAAAGGCGTAGGCTTCAGGAGCCTATCCCGCAGGGGTTCGTGGGTTCGAATCCCACCCCCCGCACTTTCAACATGCTTTTNNTCGCGCCTTCAAGCTCGTTGGAATGCTACTGCAAACAAAAGTTTACCTATTCTGGAGAAATGACCTAAGCACTATCCAAAGGAAGCACCAGCTTAATGCGTGCGTCTAAAATTATAATTAGGCAAACATCCAATGCGAATACTAGAAAACCTCTCTATGGTGAACAGAAATGACCAAAAGCCCATCAATTTCGGGGGTTGTCAAGCCAGGGTTTGAGGCTGTACAGGAAGCATTCGTCGAAAACTTCGAACATTGCAACGAGCTGGGAGCCGCGTGTTGCATCAATTATCGCGGTAAAATGGTGGTTGATCTGTGGGGTGGCATCCGCAACAGGGCTACTGGTGAACCTTGGGATGAGAATACGATGGTCCTAACCTCCTCTGCCACTAAAGGGCTAGCTGGTCTAGCAATGGCTATTGCTCATTCTCGGGGGCTTTTTGATTACGACGAGCCCATCGCAAAGTATTGGCCGGAGTTTGCTCAGCAAGGTAAGGAAAAGATCACCGTCCGACAACTGCTGGCACACCAGGCAGGGCTTTTTGCGCTAGATAAACATGTGGACTTGAGATTGGAGGCAGACCTCGACCGACTGGCGATAATACTAGCGCGACAGAAACCAACTTGGGAACCAGGGACACGTCAGGCTTATCACGCCATCACTCTTGGATTCTATGAGAGCGAGTTGCTTCGTCGAGTCGATCCGAAGCACAGAAGCCTGGGGCGATTCTTTCACGAGGAGATAGCAAGCCCCCTGGGACTAGATTATTACATCGGGCTGCCAGAAGACATTCCCAATAACCGATTGTCACGAACCTACATGGCCAATCCTGTGCCCGCGGGACTCAAAGCACCCGTCCCGCTGGCGCTCGCAGTTATGAACCCACGCTCCCGCATACGGAGAGCGTTGTGGGGAGAGTTGCTAGAAGACAAAGAGCACGTTTACCCTCGTAATGTGGAGGTGCCTTCTGGAGGAGGAATCGGAACTGCTCGCGCGATAGCCAAGGCATATGGCGTCTTCGCTACCGGCGGAAAGGAGCTTGGACTGCATGAAGAGACCCTAGAGCAGTTGATGGCACGGGCTGTTCCGCCGACCCGTGGATTCTACGATGAAGTAATGAAATTGGAGGGAATGGAAATGTCCCTTGGCTTCATGAAGCCAAGCCAGAAGATTCCTTTCGCTCATCCGAGCTCATTTGGCATGCTAGGATTTGGGGGATGCTTTGGGTTTGCTGACCCTCACGCCAAGATTGGCTTTGCATACGTCCCTAATCGAACTGATTTCTACTTGATGGACCCGAGGCAAAACGCGCTTCGTGTGGCAATGTATCGCTCGATAGGCGAAACGAATCCATTCCTCTTGCAGGAGGAAGGAGGAGGAGCGCACACATGAAATTGACAGATTATTCTATTCTTATGGTAATGATAAAATTACATATAGTATAGGACAATGTAGCATTATGGGAGTGTTTAGGGATGAACTTAGACGAGTATTCCAGTTGCGATGGTGTTGCTCTAGCTGACTTGGTGAAAAAACGCGAAGTCTCTCCGAAAGAACTGGTGCGTCTCTTTGTGGAAGCAGTTGAAAAGGTCAATCCCCAAATCAACGCTGTCATTGAAGTCTTTCAAGACCGCGTTGAAGGGTTGGATGACCGTGTGATACCTGCTGGCCCGTTTGCCGGGGTGCCATTCTTGATGAAGGATATCGGAGCGGGTGAAGGCGGACGGCTTCAAGAGAGCGGGTCGAGACTCATGAAGGGACATAAGGTGGACAAGGACTCGTTTTTGACTACACTCTTCAAGAAAGCGGGTTTGACCCTTATGGGTCGCACAACAACGCCAGAATTCGCCCTAGGAGTCTCGACGGAATCAGAACTTATGGGTGCGACTCGCAATCCGTGGAATCTCGACACCATTTGCGGCGGTTCTAGTGGCGGTTCAGGAGCAAGCATCGCAGCCGGCATCGTGCCAATAGCGCATGGAAGTGACAACGGCGGCTCCATCCGCATCCCCGCAAGTGCCTGCGGCCTTGTCGGACTAAAGCCTTCCCGAGGACGCGTGACTCTGGGACCAGACATCGGAGAGATGTGGCCCGGAATGTTACAAGAGTTCATTCTGAGCCGAACCGTCCGGGATACCGCTTTGATGCTAGACGTGGTGTCAGCGCCTACTCCTGGTGACCCGTTCATCATAACTCAACCCGCTCACCCTTATGCCCAAGAAGTGAACGCCCCAACGGGGCACTTGCGAATAGCCTGGACCACCGATTCCTGGCAACCTGGCGCCTCAGTGGATTCAGAAGTAGTCAACTGTGTGGAGCAAGTAGTCTCTGAATGTGAAAGAGTGGGCCATGAACTCATTAGGGCGAGTCCAGTTTTTGATTATGAAGAGTACCTACGCGCCACGTGCGTTGCTTGGTCCTTCGGATTGTATGCAGGAATGGAGATGTTCGCTGCTATGACGGGACGGAAAATCAGCGAGGAGACTTTGGAACCCGTTATGTTGTCATTTTACAACTACTCCAAAGGTCTTTCAGCGGCTGAAATGTTCATGACTGAATTCGCCTTGAACGATTTCCGACGAACCTTTGGGAAATTCTTTGAACAGTATGATATGCTGCTTACACCCACATTGGTCAAGTTGCCGGAGCCGATTGGCAAGTACACGAAGATGCGGACAGACATTGATTATGTCGGATACATGCGTCTTTGTGACGAAGTCCGAATCCATCCCCCAGCTGCCAATGTTACCGGACAGCCAGCAATATCATTGCCTCTTGGACAAAGCCAATCAGGCTTGCCTATTGGGGTGCAGTTCATGGCTAGGTTTGGGGAGGAAAGCGCGTTAATTCGTCTGGCAAGTTCGCTTGAAAAGGAAATGCCTTGGCGTGACCGAATTCCACCAGTCCATGCAAGCCAGTAGTCTCTTCGTTTTCGTCCCTTCCACGACGATGCTGCTACCTATAATCTGCTTCTGATCCAAAAAAAAGTGGATCGCGGGAGATGTCGCCATTGAGGGCTGGGATTCGAACCCCCAATCAGGTGGAGACGCCACCCGCGAAACCCCCTTTTTTCTTTGGACTTGATCAAAGATGATAAAACGTTTAACTGAATGTGCTGCACCTATGCATTAGATTGGGGCGTTTTCTGTTTCAGCTGCGGAGTACATGAGCACGATTTCGCTCGGAGCATACCAAATTCCACTGTAAAATCGGAAGATGCGCCAGCCGAAAAGCTGCCACAAACCACCAAAGCCAATCCGCCTAAATCCCTCTTTGCCAAAGGTGCCAAGAGATGCATTGTTCCTTCGCGTAACAGAGGCAAAGACCAAGATTGCGCCGTTCCGTTGCAGATCTTCGACGCCCGCTTTGACCAACGAGGAGGCGACGCCTTTTCGACGACAATTTGGGTGAACGGCGAGCCAAAGCACGCAACCGCACTTGCGGCTGGCGACCTGGAGGCAAATTAGTTTGGCAAAGCCCGCTACTGCGGTTTGGTCTTGGACTACTAACACTTTTCCCTCTTCTGAGTTGACGCTGCGTAACGCAAAAAAGCGAAAGAACTTCGGAAATGACGAATCGATTATTCGTTTCACAGCCCTCTGATCAGTTGGCGTCGCTTGTCTTATTTTGAGTGGCACCTGCACGTTGCTGTTCCTTCGCTGCTTGAATTGGGCAACTCTATTTGGTAGAACCCACGTTTATTGCTTGCCTTGATAACGAGAAATGCCGTCAGGAATACATAGCAGCCTCTTTCAACTGCTCCGAAAGTGTTAGGTCTTTGTCTGCAGAAGCAGATCAACAAGCTAAATCAATGCGGGGGTGGGTCACTGGGATTCGAACCTTGGTATCGGTGGGGATTTCAGCCGCGATCCATTCTTTCGTTATCACAAGGATAGAGTCCTATAATGGGGGAAGGAGCGAAACATTCGCGTCGGAGAATACTCTCTCCCCAGTTGCTATCTCCTTGGGGTCCGTGCTGATTTAGGACAAAAGATATTTGTGTTGACAATCAATGACTAATGGGTGCAATTGATGAATAGAAATCCAATGTTCTGTTATCAGTGTGAGCAAACTGCACAGGGAAAAGGCTGCACTGTTTTCGGCGTTTGCGGAAAGACCCCTGAGGTCGCCGCGCTTCAAGACTTATTGATCTACATGCTCAGAGGGTTATCTCAGTTATCAATAGAAGGGCAAAAAGTCGGCGTCAAAGGCAAGCAATTGAACCTGTTCATATGCGAGTCAGCTTTCGCCACATTGACAAATGTTAGCTTCGATCCAGACATAATAATCGAATACATAAACGAGACAGCAAGACTTCGCAATGTCTTGCGTGCAAAAGTGCGATCAGCGGGGGGCTATGTTGAATTCCATGGACCAGTTGAGATGACCCTTGAAAAGACGAAGGAAGGTCTTATCAGACAAGGAGAACGGGTTGGGGTGAAAGCTGATTCCTTAATCGACCCCGATTTGAACGGGCTTCACTGGCTCTTAATTTTCGGAATAAAAGGAGTAGCAGCTTACGCGTATCACGCCTATCGCCTCGGAAAAAAGGATGACAAGGTTTTCGAGTTCATTCAGCAAGGCTTTGCGGCAACGCTGGACAAGTCGCTGGGCATCAATGACTTTGTTGATCTCGCCTTGAGATGCGGCGAAATTAACCTCAGAGCAATGGAACTATTGGACGCTGGAAACACAGAAGCCTACGGTCATCCAACTCCGACAAAAGTTCCGCTGGGTCACAAGAAAGGCAAAGCAATTCTGGTTTCAGGTCACGATCTGAAAGATTTAGAGGAAGTTTTGAAGCAAAGCGAGGGCAAAGGCATCTACGTTTACACGCACGGAGAAATGCTCCCTGCACATGGCTATCCCAAACTGAAGAAGTACGGTCACCTTTACGGTCACTACGGTACAGCTTGGCAAAATCAGCAAAAGGAATTCAAGAATTTTCCAGGACCCATTCTGATGACCACAAACTGCATTCAAAAACCTGCAGACAACTACAAAGCAACAATATTCACTTCCGGTCCAGTTAGCTGGCCAGGTGTGACTCACATTAAATCGTCTCATACTGAATGCGCTGACTTCTCATACGTCATAGACAAAGCGCTAGAAATGCCTGGGTTCAGTGAAGATAGGTATGACAAGTCGGTAACTGTTGGCTATGGCAGGCAAGCTGTTCTTTCCTTGACTGACAGAATAGTTGACTCAGTGATGAATGGGCATATCAACTCCTTCTTTCTTGTAGCCGGCTGCGACGGTGCTAAACCAGGACGGAACTATTACACGGAGTTTGTTGAAAAAGCGCCAAAGGACTCTGTAATATTGACTCTGGCTTGCGGAAAATTCCGGTTCTTCGACAAAGACTTNNAGAATAGCCCGAGCTTTTGAAGAAATCTTCAAGTGTGGGATAAATGAATTGCCGTTGTTCTTCATACTCTCGTGGTACGAACAAAAAGCCGTGGCCATTCTACTGTCTCTCTTCCACTTGGGCGTAAAGAATATTCGCTTAGGACCAAGTTTTCCGGCATTTATGACCCCAAAAATTCTCGAAACGTTACACATAAAGCCTTTNNAATGCCCGGAGGCAATTCTTTTGGAGACATATCCCGTTCACTTTATTCTTCTCTTTCCTCAACAAGGATGGTTTATTAGTTGATATTGGAGCTCGAAAAAATATGACTGCTTCTCAAAGCGGCTATTCTTGTCACGGTTGCGTGCTAATAATCGGCAACATTAATAGAGCCTTTAATCATTAATTGGAAAAGAAATAGGAGTTGGTTTTGAAATGTCTTGGCTGAAAGCCATGAGAGAGAAAGAGCCTCCGGAACCAGTCAATCCCATTGGAACCGTTGTGATAGGCACGCTATACCCTGACATAATGGACTCTGCCAAGGAGATGGTTAGAAAATCACTCAAGGCAGCCCAGTTTAAGACTATAGATGCTGGGCGAGGAGTTTCCCCAAAAGCATTTGCTTCAAAGGCCAAAGACGCAAATGCAGACATCATGGTTGTCTCTGTTTTGCTCTCTGCCGCCAAGGAGAGCCTTCCAAAGCTAGTTTCTGCTATTGAACAGGAGGGACTGAAGGGAAAAATTGTTCTCATGATTGGAGGTGCTGCAGTGACTAAAGAAGACGCTGACAGAATAGGTGCACTGTTTGGCAAGACAAGGGAAGAAGCTGTAGTTTTGGCGAAGAGAGTAATGGAGCAAAAGAAGAAGTTCTGACGCGTTCGTGTCAAAACCCTCAGTGACTTGCCCAAAACAGATAGGCTGTTGTCTGCAGGGTATCCCAACGAGCTTGACGGGTTTGACCATCTTCTCTGGATCCGCCTTCTTAGGCTGGCGTGAACGATCCCACGGATTCGGGCGCTTTCGTCTTTGACTTCGCTCAGCTTCAAGTCTGCGCATTCGCTGCAAGTAGAATCACTTAAGAGCTGTCTCTATGATAATATTTTCTTGGGATCTGTATTGGTTGTTGATGCACAACGCGTTAAGAAACCTAGGCCTGCAAACAAAAGGCTACTGAAAAGGGTTCCAACAAACGGAGGTTGCAAATAAGATCATGCCAACAGTGAAACGAGCGAATCGAAAAAAAGGAGAAAAGTTCTCTCTCAAATTCTGCCCAACGTGCGGATCGACAAATGTCTTTTGGGCACAGGGGTTGCCTCAGTTTTGGTCATTATGGCAATGCAAAAACTGCAGCTACCATGGGGCGCTCATCTTGGAAAACGGAAATCTCGCCACCAAGCTTCAAGAAAACTGGAAAGAAATTCATTTAGGAAAGACGAATTGAATAGCAAAAATGCCTAGAATTGAAATGCAGAGTTGAATTAAGTGGCATATCTGCGGAAGGAGAAGGAAGTCTACGAGATTGACTACTCTCTAGAAAAGGTCTGGAAAGCAATACCGAGAGCTCTCTCAATTTTAAAATGGGAAGTTCAGGAAAAAGATGACACAAACCACAGCGTAGCGGCAAAGACTGATGCGGGCTTCATGCTTTTCAGTTCGGTTCTCTTCATAGACGCCATCTCATCTGGCGAAAATGTTACACGGGTAACTGTGGCGGCTGAAACCCCGGTGACAACGATAACCTCGATGGCAGAGTTTGGCCGGGCAAGAAAACGAATAGACCTGTTCTTTGAAGCAATGGCAGAACAGCTGGCAAAGAAGAGAAAAAATTCTAAATCGAATGCTCAGCGCTAATCTTTTGGTCCGATTTGCTTGATCAACAGTTCAATGACATCAGCAAACTTGATAGACTCGGAAGAGATGCTTTTCCGATGTGTTTAAATTATGCACATTATTATCTGGAACATTAAACTGAAGTGCTTGGAAAGAATGAAATCACGCTCAGGCTTGTCAAAACTTAAGGCAATACTTTTGGTCGACGTAATCATTGTTGCATCTATCGCTGGAGTTTATTTGTATTTCCAAGGCCAGGGGGGATTCGCCGCTGGACCGGCAATCTTTNNAATCAGTTTAGGGAAAACCAAACAGTTGCAGTTCTGCCAAGTGAAACAAAGACGATCGCGTTTGTAGTGACAGAAACCGTTGAGGGAAATTACAGCGTAAGAATTGGCGATTTATACAGTTCATATCTTATAAAGGCCGCCCCCCCAGAGGCAAGCTCAATAGTTCTATCGGATCTTGCAATAGCTCCGCGTGAAGCTTGGGTCGGATATCCAATTAATGTCACCGTTGCCGCCCACAACAACGGAGCTGAGGCAGACACACTTTCAGTCAAGCTCTACATCGACGACAAGTTTTCAGAAGCCAAGATCATCGCGCTAGAGGCAAACGGAGGCACACAAGTTGAGTTTATTTTCAACATGACGGTTGAAGGAGCACACAAACTCAAAGTGAACACGATATATGGATCATTCAAAGTTGTACCTGTAGGCACTCACACCCTGACAATCTATACAACACCTACTCCCGACGAAGGATATGCCGAGTTCACAATAAACGGGCAGAAACAAAGGACACCCTACGCGGAAGTTTTGCCTGAAGGGCAGTACTCCATATCTATGCCTGCCACTGACCCCACGGGACTGCACGCATTTCTCTACTGGGAAAATGGATTGACTAGCCCCTCAAGGACAATAACTCTGGATAAGCCTACTATCCTAGTAGGCTACTACGAGAAAGGCGATTCATGTCCTTCACTGTTTATTTGGAATGGCACTGGAAACTCATACATCTCGGAAGTGTCAAATCACGGTTGGTTGGGATACATCAATTACATGAATGCAGACGGATCGATAGTGTTCTACAGAAACAATCCTTGGGATTACATACCAATAGACAGAAAGCTGCTTCAGGCTGAAGAAGGCAGCTATATCGCCACATTGGCACAGATGTGGGATGAAATTTTCTACCTGGACTCAGCATATATGGTTGTCGTCGATCATCCTTCCAANNGATCTATACTGTAAGCACCAATCGACTAACTCCCGTTTCTGCTTTCAACGAAAAAGGTCAGAATGTACTGCCACAGATTTCAAAAATAGACAATGTTTTTACCCCTGGCATAAACGGAATTCAAAGCCCGTCTTGGGATGACATCCAATGGAACAGGCTGACGTTGGATTTGGGTGACCAGTCTGGAGCAAAGGAAATTAAACTTGTAGTAAAGGCGGTTGTTGATTGGGGAGAAGGCTCCGACTACAATACTTGGCTCGATCAATTCTTCGATGCTGCATACTCGGGTCAATTGACAGATGGGACACAAGTTACACCACCCCCTTACATGGAGGTAATAGCCCAAAACGGAAGCTGGATATCTGTTCCATGGGGAAGGCAATTTCCACTGCCCTCAAGCGGCGTTGCGAGAACATTCGTCGTTGACTTGACAGGTCTCTTCCCGACACAGGACTATCACATTAGGATCAACAATTTCTGGAACGTTACTTTTGACTACATCGGAATTGATATTTCAGTGCAGCAAAACGTTGTTGTTCAGAAAATAGATCCGCAAGCAAGCCTTATTCAATGGTTCACTACGAACTCAAACTCGGTGGGGAACTTCACAAGATATGGAGATGTAACTGAAATAGTGCTTAGTTCTGATGACGAGTTTGTAATCGGCAGGCAAGGAGATGCTGTGCAACTCAACTTTCCAATCAGCAACTTGCCGAAACCGGCCCCAGAAATTATCAGAGATTACTTCTTTTTTGTAAACTGCTGGTTCAAGGATGAATATGGAAACTGGGGTTTTGGATTTGGATTCTCCACTGACCCGTTGCCGTTCCAGAACATGACAGGCTTTCCATACAACCCCCCTGAGGACTATCCACGCGAGCTTCATCAGGATTACTTGTCAGAGTACAACACACGAGAGATAGAACCGCCCTAAACTCTATTTCCTATCCTTAACAATGTTATTTGCTTCCTAACGCAAATTTTTTCCATAATCAGCTAATTGTGTAAGCTTTAAATGCCTCAGCTTTCATCTCCATTACCAAAACCCAAGAGAACTTAGCAATGTCACTGTTACCGGGGATTCCAAATCCGTATCTGGGAGCATTTGGAAGCGGGTTCATATACGGTTTTGTATTTTGTACGTCAGCATGTCTCCCATATGTCGCCGGCTACATCGCAGGTGTCGGAGCGGGTTTTCGCAGAGGCATTGCCATTACTCTAACATACAACGCAGGACGAATAGCGGCCTACGCGGTGATTGGCGCTGCAGTTGCAGCACTGAGCGGGTTGTTTAGAGTACTACTAAGTGAAACCACTCTTCTCCCTTTCCAAGCGTACTCCTCAATTGCATTTGGATTTGTAACAATAATAATAGGAGCAAGTATAATCCTGAAAAGCAAGTCCAATAAGTGTGACAATCCCAACCTAAACAGTGGACAAGCTAATCTCAGCAAGCCTGCAAGAGGGATTGATATTCGCGCTTTCTTCCTTGGCCTCTCCCGCGGTCTGGTGTTGTGTCCCCCTTTGATTGCTCTTCTGGTATACTCTCTCGCTTTTGCAACTCCAATTGATGGGTTAATTTTAGCAGTTTTGTTTGGTCTCGGAACTGCTCTGTCACCTCTGCTTCTCATAGGGGGCGCAACTGGGTGGCTTCTCAGCAAAGCACCNNATGCTTGCAGCACTTTTGGCAAGATATCCTTAAAGGTCGAGAAGAATGGCATCGGAACTCGTTGGAGAAATACTGAAGCTATCGATGTTCGCTGGGCTGGTAATAGCTGGAATGCTGACAATTCTGATCTGGAAGAAAAATCGAACCGCGAGAATAACATTCCTGAGAATTCTGATCCAAGTGGCGTCAGTTGTAACCATCTTCTATTTGTTTACATATCCCATCTGGCTACTTCTAATGCTAGCCACAATACTAACAATGACCGTTGTCCTGGGAAGATTCTTCTGCGGATGGCTCTGCCCCTTCGCCTTGTACATGGACCTGTTATCCATAGCACGGAAAGCCACAAGAATTCGGCACAGAAACCTCCCCCAAAGACTCAATGTGGCACTGCATAGACTCAGGTAT
>DUHG01000107.1 GCA_013330975.1 Candidatus Bathyarchaeota archaeon | reverse complement strand
AAAGAAACTGAGCGTGATTTCAGGATAAGACTGCAACAGATGGCAAGAGAGAAGCGAGATCAAAACGTCGAAAAACTCCGAGAAAAATACAGCTCACTTTTTGCCAGATTGGACGAGAAGGTTAGAAAGGCGCAGATGTTTGTGGATGAACAACGCGCGCAGTCAAAGAGCCAGAAATATCAAGCTGCCGCATCAATAGGCGAAACGATATTGGGTTCATTTCTTGGCAGAAAGTCAAGTACTCGAGCAACTAGAACAGCAAAGGAAATCGCCCGCACAAGGAAAGAAGAGCGAGATAGAAAAAACGCTGAAGCAAACTTGGAAGAACTAATAAAAGAAAGAGCCAAGCTTGAAGCAAAATTCCAATCCGAAGTTAGCAATATCGAGAAAAGTTTCAGCCCGTTAAACGACAAACTTGAAACCGTGCTCATCGCCCCATCGAAATCCGAAACTGCAGTCAAGCTCCTAGCCCTCGTATGGACGCTGTAGAAAAACGCACTGTTTCTTTTTGAGCCAAAAACCTAAAGTTTAAATTTGTTCTAATATCCTTAGGGAGCATCATGACAGTAGTAAAAATAATTGAACTGGTTGGCTCATCCCCAGATGGCTGGAAGGAAGCAACGCAGAACGCCCTTGAAGAAGCGGCAAAAACAATCAAGAAAATTAAGAGCCTTCATGTTAAACGATGCACTGCAAAGGTTGAGAACAACACGATTATTGATTACAGAGCCGTTGTTAGAATAGCCTTCGTCGTAGACAGGGCAACAGAATAGCCTCTATAACAGACGTAAAAAACTGCAATTTCGATATTGAAAAGCCACATCAGAAACAACATAGAATGAAAGGTAATTGCTGACTATGCTGCATATTGCCAGCTACAGCACATAATCTATGCGGCATGGGAAGTCCTTTCTTGATACCTGCGTCGCTGTTTCAATGGGTAATTGTCTCGATTATAGATAGGCGCAGTTTTTCGTTAGGCATAGAATAGGATGTAGGTTGCAATTCCAAATAACAGTGAAATCACCCACAGCAGTAGTGTAACGTCCATTATCCTTTTTCGTTTATAGCATGGTGCGATATTTGACGGATGAATTGCCCATAGAGCGACAAGTATTATGCCCAACAGTAGAGCAATGCCCCCTGGAATTGCGTGCAGCCACATTGTTTGAACACCGGGAATGCCAGTTTCGTTTGAGAAAAACGTGTAAGATCGAGAAAATGAAGGTCCCATCACCAGAACTAAAGAGATAACATGCAAGATTAACGCAATGCCCATTGTTGATCCGTGTAGTTTTACATTGCCTTTCTTCTTGTAGAATAGGCTCACGAATATGATGACTAAAGTGGCGATTTGGAGCAGCAAGTTTAAGTCGGTATGGAGAAAATGAGGATGCTCAAGACCAATTCCGAACATAACTCTCACTGGGTTAATCGTACTGTAGCCAAAGCTGAATAAGCTTTTCGCAGATTTCTTTTCTGAAAACACAGAATTCTTATACCAGGATTCTTCCATCAATCTTCGGGAGACGGAAATGACGGAATTGAAGGTAGGAGACAACGCTCCTGATTTCAGTTTGACAGATGAACGGGGATTTCCAGTTAGTCTGAAGAACTATTTGGGAAAGAAGACGGTGATTCTCTATTTCTATCCGAAGGATTTCACTCCGGGATGCACCAAGGAAGCATGCAGTTTTAGAGATGAATACAAAGCATTTGAGGCGAAAGGAGCGGTTGTGATTGGTGTAAGCGTTGACAGTGTCAAATCACATGCCAAGTTTTCTGAAAAATACGAGTTGCCATTTGCCATTCTGAGCGACAGCCAAAAAGAAGTAGCCAACAAATACGGCGTACTCGGACTTGGGGGAATGCTGGCCAAACGCGTGACGTTTATTATTGACAAAGAAGGAAGAATTGCGGCTGTTTTTCCCAAAGTGAATGTAAAAAAGCATTCAGAAGAGATATTGAGTGCGATCAACAAGATGTAATTCAAGATTTCCTTTTCCAAATTAGGAAGTTTTCAATTTTCCATTTGGAAAGAATAAAGGAATGATCGCACCTTAGAAGGGCGCGAATATTCCGATGAAGACAAGCCATGCCAGCGCGGTTTTAGCAACAAAGCTCAAGACTNNGCAAAGAGCACAACCCAGGGGATTCCGCCAGATATGCAGCCAACGATAAACGGTGACCATGAGGTTTTCTCAGTGTTCTGATTAACTACCTCCATGTAATAACCGAACAGAATCATCATCGCATTCAAAGTGAATATCATGACAAGCGACCACAAGTCCCAGATACCTACAAAAGTTGAGATCAGCACGATCATTATTGAGCTTGAGAGGGCATATTCGTACCATCTGTATGGATTCATGCCTTTCTTCAGATTGCTATTGTAGTCTTTGTTCTTTGGGAAAGCAATCAAGAAGTGTGCAAGAGACGAAAGCAGCGGAAAAGATGCAACGAAAACTCCAATGTAGCTCAAAGTGAAGATTATTTGCGGGTCAGGTGCAACTGCAATAGGTGGTCCAATGTCAAATTTCAAGTAGAAAGTGTATATTTCCCGTTCCCAAGAGATAAGCGTGCCCAAGGCAAGCATTAGGATACCTTGGGATAGATGCAAGATTCCCGCGCCCAAATTGAAGCGCTTTAGATAGCTGAATGAGATTCGGGATTTGGCGATTATTTCCTGTCTTTCTTTGAAATTCATTCAATCACCTCCTTTCAACGTAGAGACATGTTTCTATTGATTGTATCATTTTCTCCAATTTCCTTTTAAGCTCTATGCTTGAACGATGGAATTCCCTGAAAAGAATCATTATATTTGGGAAATTTCACATTATCAAGTATGGTAGAGCAAGCAAAATACGAAGTTTTAAGAAATATTAATGCAGTTGAAATTAGACGCTATCCTCAGCTGATAATAGCTAGAGTTGATGGTTTGGGAGACGGAGGTTTCAATCTTCTATTCAGTTTCATCACGGGAGATAACAGGCAAAAGGCAAATGTGAAGATGACTGCCCCTGTTGTCTCGGAGCAAATAGCAATGACAGCCCCCGTTGTGTCAGAGGAGGGGTCCATAGCGTTCATAATGCCAGACGGATATACGCTCGAAACAACGCCTGAACCGTTGGACAATCGCATAGAGATAATCGCGGTGCCAGAAAGAACGGTTGCAGCCCTGCGTTTTTCCGGGCGCTGGTCAGCTTCAATATTCAGGAAGAAGACAACGCAATTACTTGACGAGCTAAGAAAGGCAGGAGTTGAGGCTACGGGGCAAGTTTTCTCAATGAGATATAATGGGCCATTTACACCTTGGTTCTTGCGCAGAAATGAAGTGGCTGCACCAGTTAGCCTGCAGAAATAGAATATGCCGCTACAGGGATCAAAAATCTACCTGCCTTCAAGGAAAGCACAAATCCGCAAATCAGTCATCGCCAATTTAGAAGCCTGGATAGCGCTTCGTTCCTTATCCTTTATTTCAAGCATTACGTCAATATCAAATGGCTCTGTAATTCTTAGGAACCGGGCAAAATCCTCAGCGTTAATTGAATCTGCATGAGAAGTCGCACGTCCGCTATTCTTTTTTGAACTATAGTCAACCATTGGAAGCCCATCGCTATTACGATTCCAAGTCTTTACTATGAGCTCAAAATGGTTCTTTCCTGGGAAGGTTCTGTGGTTCACTGTATGGTGAAAGAAATCAAAAAGAACAGGAATTTTCGTTTGGGCACTTATCTCCAGACAATCGTCAACGTCGAACAGTTTATCGTCATTCTCAATTACCAGCCGACGAAGTATAGATTCGTCGAGTGTTCGATATCTTGTAACAAAACGCTCTATGCTCTTCTTTTTGTCCCCATAAGCTCCTCCAACGTGAATTTGGATCTTGGCTGAAGTATCCAGTTTCATCAAATCAAGCACTTTGGCGTGATACTTGAGCTCCAAAAGGCTCCTTTCGAAGATTTCTTCCTTGACGGAATTGATCAAAGTGAATTGGTCAGGATGCATTGAAATCCGAATGCGGTTTCTCAAGATAAATTTTCCAATAAACTCAAAATCAGATCTGAAATAATCCTGCCAGTTAAATGTATTGATCGGATGCGACGCAAAAGGTATCAGATCAGAGGTTATTCTAAAAAAGAACAAGGCGTTCTCAACGTTGAATTCAAGAATTTTCAGCAAGCAATCAAGGTTATTCCTCACGGTTTCCACAAGATGCTCTTCGGAGTAGGATTTCAGCCTAAATGTCTTGTTGCTGCTGCAGGAGAGGCTTCTGTTTATACAAGGATAACCAATTCTCATCTGCCATTCACTCATTCGTCTATCGAAGAATATGCATCGCTATATAGATAATCGACTGTCTTTTGCCAAGAGAAAACGCCAGCTATAAAACACCCTTCGAATAATGATTGCTAGGGTGATTTCTCATAAATCTAAATGTCGGGGATCAATTCCAAAAAGAAACAAAATATACCAGACAACAAAAATGGACCCCGTTAGAATGGTCAAGAAAACCGGAAATATATAAAAAATTTCCCTCTAAAAAGAAAATTCAACTTTCCCCTGCATTTCCAGGCCATTCTATTATGTTGGCTGATTTGCTTAGAGCACGAAGGAGCGTCCGCAGCTACGCCTCTAAAGCCTTGGCACTCGACGAATTGTCTTTTCTTTTGTGGGCATCCACAGGGATTCAGCGAAAACAGCGCGGCTACGACTTCCGAACTGCCCCTTCAGCTGGAGCTCTCTATCCTGTTGAGACATATGTTGTTGTCAGCAATGTTGAGGGGCTGGCTAGCGGTCTTTACCATTACGCAATTGCGTCTCATGAACTCGAAGAGCTACGATTAGGCGAATTTGGGGAGCAGATCGCTCATGCCGCATTGGAACAAGATATGTGTATCCAAGCTCCAGTCACTTTTGTTTGGACTGCGATCTTCGAGAGATCAAAATGGAAATACAAACAGAGAGCATATAGGTACATCTACCTGGATACTGGGCACATGGCTCAGAACTTGGCCTTGGCAGCAGCGAGCATTGGCTTAGGATCATGCCAAATCGGTGCAATATTCGATGACGAAGTAAACGAGATAGTTGATGTGGACGGGGTAGATGAAAGTGCAATATACCTAAGCGTAGTTGGTCATCCCAAGAACGAATAATCGCTTGCAAAAGTCTCGCTTTCTGCAATCTTTCCCTCTAATCCTGAATCTGGAATCAAATCAAAAGAGGACTGATCCACAAAGAAGCGAGGGGCGCGCGTTTGCTTTGAGGGTCTACAATTACGTTAAATATTTCTCTGAGTATACTGGGCAATAGGAGATTTGTCTGTTGGAATATAGTTGGAACAAGCCTGTGCTGACTCTATACAGAGAAAGGAAACCGATGGAGAGAGACCCCTTCGTGGTTGCCAAGGCAAGAGAGTTGAGGGTAACGGAGTCTGAAGAAGGGAGACTTAACGGTAGAATAGTGGACTTCTTTGAATTGATGGGCAGCGTAGACTGCCTAACGTCAAAAGAGCTGGCGAGCGATCGTTACATCATATGTTGGTTTGATGACAATGAAGAAGACCAGAGCCGAGCCGCTAGGCGCCTAACTGGCGTAACATTTCTGTCACGGGTCAAGTTTACGGTTGATTCTAAAGGCAAAAGAACGTACAACGGCGACTTCAAAGCTGAATATGGGAAACTTCGATGAGATTGAGGTCATCACCTGCTTAATCGGCTATTGTTAACAGTTGCCTTGGCGCCGCAGACAGAGCATTTTCCGTCAACAGCTATTTTGCGCTGCTTCCTGGCTGCACCATCACAAAGATCACATTTCGTTACAGAATCAGCTCAGGAACAAGCCTTTCTCTTCAAATAACGCAGATACTTTCTCAATTTTATTTTATGAAGCAGTCAAACGGGGAGAAAACCTCATATCGAATTGACTACTCATGGAAAAGAGCAATGCCCAGAATGTCGACAACGAGTGAAAATGCAGAAAATGAGAAAGCTGNNACTATCCAAGATCTCAAGATACTCAAGTTTGCACTTATGGGAAGCCGTCCAGCCTTGTATCTCTCTATCGAGTCTATGAAGAAGGCTTTCTCTTCTTTTGAGAGGTTTGATGAAAAATATCCCATAATTTTCAGCAGGACATTAACATAAGAGCCTACGCTTGGCGTGCGTGTCAATGCTGAATGCAAGTGAGATTCGTATTCTGCGATGATCTCCTGAAATAATTTGTCTTCTTGATTTGCAACTATCTTCCCTAAGAATCGCAATTCTTTCTGGCTGTAAGCAGTAAGCAAATACTTGTTATCCGAGTGAAATCGAATAAGGTCTTTGATTCGACCTGATTTTACAGACTCTCGAAAAGTTGCCAAAGTGAAAAGTTTAGTTAGGAAATGTTCTCTTATTCTTAAGTTGAGAAGGCGGCGTTCATCTTCTATTGCCAGGTTTGGGTATCTCTCGAGAACAGCTCTTCCGAAGAAGCCTGGGCTTCGCCCTATTGATGCTGTTCTATAGATACTAGGGTACACCTTCACATTCTTGAAGCCGCTGCTTGGAGATCCGCTCTTCAGGATGAAACCGTCGACTGCTTTTAAGGAATTCAAGAATTCTGCTGAAAACGACTTCATTTTGTCGGTGAAATCTAGTTTCGTTGCTGGTTGCAGGAGTCTATGCTCGCCTTTTACGAGCACGATT
>DUHG01000108.1 GCA_013330975.1 Candidatus Bathyarchaeota archaeon | reverse complement strand
CCTGAAATCACGCTCAGTTTCTTTCGGTTTAGAAAATTCGTTCAAATCTTGACTCTTGAGCAATGGAAATTTCTGTGTTCTTAACAGCCAGCTTTCAAAGTCTTTCGTCCACGCAACATAGTTCCTCGCTTTCAAAGCAACTTGAGGTACATCTGCATAGGCAAAGTCGCCTTGGGGTTTGTCCTTGAGATCTGAAATCTTGAGTTTAATCTCTCTTGAATCTTCCCAGGATACTGGTATCGGACTGTTGGTTATAGATGCAAGGAAAACGCGGTCCTCTGTAAGGCTGATTTTCAATTTGGGCTCAGAAAATGACACCTGTCCTGCCCCCAATATCATTGGTTGGTAGGTAAGGTTGGAGTCTCTTCTCATGTTTTGGTCAACAGGCATAAAGTATTCTGGAATGCCTAGTGGAATCATTGGTCTTTTGATGGTTGTCACCAAAATCTCTTTTGGTTCAGCCAAGAAAGTTGAGGTCGTTGTACTTATCTTTGCTGACGAGGTTGCTGTTGCTTTCTGCTTTTTAAGCGGCTGAGTCAGCAATTTGATTTGCTCTCTTGTCAGGGGACCACGTAGGTATGACATTGCCCATCGCGTTTCAAACACGANNAACCAAGTTCCAGCGTTTGACAAAGCTTTGTAATCTAAGTCAATCGGATTCTGCGTTGCCAACAGTACTCCAAGACCAAACGCTCGAGCCTGCTTTAAAAGCGTCAGAAGAGGAAGTTTTGAAGGAGGATTCGCAATCGGAGGAAGATACCCAAAAACCTCATCAATGTATAATATCGAGCGCAAACTAGTGGTACCAGATTGAGTCCGCATCCACCCAACAATTTGGTTCAGCAAAAGGGATACGAAAAACATCCGCTGAGAGTCATTTAAATGTGCAATATAGAATATTGACACTTTGGGCTTGCCATTTGCTGAATAAAGCAATTCTTTTATGTTCAATGCGTCGCCTTCAAGCCACAAATTGAAGCCGGGAGCAGCAAGGAGATTGTTCAATTGCATAGCCAATCCGAAACGATCCTTGGAGGGGTAAAAAGATTCCAGATCAAGAACTCCTATGCGCTTTACGGGAGGAAATTGAATAAGATGAATTAGAAGTCCAAGATCCAAGTCCTCACCTCGTTGCCATGATTCTGCAAAAATCGTGGACAAAAGTATGTGTTCTCTCGACCTTATTGGATCTGCTTGTATCCCTAGCAGGCCAAGCAGGCTTGTTACTGTGGTGCTAATCGACTCTTGCAGAAGCTCCGCATCATGCCTAATCTCTGTCTCAGGTGCAGAAAAGGATTTCAATATTGATATTGGGATGCCAGCACTACTTCCTGGCGTATAGACAACGAAATCAACTGAGTCGCGAAGACGTTTGATTCTACTTCCATCTTGACCCCATTTTAGAAGCCCATTTCTCCAAAGATCTGCCTGCTGAGCTGCAAATTCCTCCGGAGAAATACCCTTCTTCAGCGCGTCTTCTTCATTTATCCAGGGTGCAAAATCCCGACCTCGAAGATCTGGAAATGTGAGCAGAAGATTTGCAATGTCCCCTTTGGGATCAATCAGTATCGATGGGACCTTGTCAATTGCTGCCTCTTCAATTATGGAGATACAGAGACCTGTCTTTCCGCTGCCTGTCATGCCTATGCATACGCCATGAGTTACAAGATCCTTTGAGTTGTAAAGCAGCAAACCCTCCTTCTTGGACTTGCTTGTGAGGTCATACAAACGCCCCAGATAGAAAGCCCCGAGTTTCTCAAAGTCTTGCATAGTCATCATCCGCTGAGTTCACCAATAACTACGACCACGGTTGAGTATATCTCTTGTGCGGCGTGAAAAAGGCGGCAGACTGACCGGCTACTATCCTAGGATCCTCTCGCTGCAAATTCTCTCTTGCTGAATTAGATAGCCAAACTCTGTTTTTATTCAAACTTTCTGAAGACTAAAGTGTCATTATTAATCGGCTCTCAAAACGCAGGGTTCTAATTTCAGGCATCTTGTCAGTAGTTGGTGATTGTGTAGGTTTTTTCCTGGTGTTTGTGATCTATTTCTGACGTTCCTGCTCTGGCAAGTATAAACGCAAAACTTCGCTTTTGTGACTTGCCAATAGGGCTCGCTAGTTACTGTGGTCTCTATCGGAGCTATTGCGTGAAGAGTGAAACTTTCTTTGCCTTGCCTGGAAAATATTGAACGGAGACCGTTCTTTGTTCGGCTTCGCTCTCAATCTTTGGTAGGTCGTTTGTTCCTATCTTCTTGACTATTAAGCTGAGCGAGTTTTCTGTGAAATTCAATATATTCTGACCTTCGTTTGTGAGTCTGTAAACCTTTCTGGGCCTGTCGTTTTCCATGTTCCATTCGCTTGCGACATAGCCTTTCTTCTCCATTGTTCCTAACAAAGGGTAGACTGTGCTTGGTCCAAAATATACTCCGAACGACTTTCTTATTTGGCTGATTATTTGGTAACCATGCATGGGCTGGTCGTTTAAGAATTGCAGCACGATTACGTCCAGGAGTCCTTTGGCGAGTTTGACTTGGACTTCTTTTTGGATGTTGGTCATTTTCTTTTTTCCTTTTGTTGTTTTGTTGTACAGGTAAACAATATGTCTGTTTCCAGACATATCGTATGTCTTTATAGATCATAAAACGCAAGTATAAATCTTCATGCATAATATAGGCATATTTAGGCATACGGTTCTGTATTATTCACCGCGAATTTACCATAGGCACTTTGCCATCAGAAAAAAATGGCTTTGAAAAACTTAACTGTTCAACACTAATGCCCAAAACTCAAAATTCTATGGACCCCACCTACAGATGTATACACATCAGTTAGCATTAAGATTATGGGTTTCCATCTTCCTCTTGGTCATAAGTTCCTGTCCGAATTTTGTGGGCGAGCAAATCAATGAATTCTATTGGCCATGTATCATCGCAAATGCCGTCAGAAAGCAAGTTCCGCTCATGATAAAACGGTATTAGGTCGTTTTTCAAAACAAGTATTAAGAGAAACTCGTGNNTGTGGTTCTAAAATTATTCTTCTGCCATGAACTGACTTATCTAATATAAAGTCAGGCGTATAGGTATCCCCTGGAAGCGGAAAACTGATTGATTCATAACCGTAAGATATTCCCATCTTCGACAATGTGATAGCCGTCTTTTTCTCCCACCCGCTCTTATAGCGACCCAATTTTTGATAATATGCGTGAGGCTGTCCCGTTACCTTGTGCATACGGTCGAAAAACTCCAATGCCTCTTTTAAAGTGCCCCTGTTGAGGCTTTTTTGTTTTAGCCATCTGCCAAGCAGAAAGAATGGATAATCAACCTTGGAGGGATCTTTTGGAAAAAGCTGCCGTGCGAA
>DUHG01000161.1 GCA_013330975.1 Candidatus Bathyarchaeota archaeon | reverse complement strand
GGAAGCAGGCAAAAATCTGCAAAACATAATCGGGACGACCTGCAGAAAAAACGGACAAATCATCAGAAACCCAGATAGACAATACATAGAAGACCTCGATGAACTCCCTTTCCCAGCCCGTCACTTATGGCCCATGGACAAACTAAGAGAAAATGAAGACATCCTCTACTTAGCCGCCAGCCGAGGCTGCGTCTACTGGTGCGAATTCTGCACTACGGTAAGGATGCATGGAAGAAAGTACCGAATGAGGACACCAAAAAACGTAGTTAATGAGATCGAGTTCCTTCACAAAACCTACAACGTTACCAAATTCACTTTCTGCGACGATGCATTCACAGTCGACCAAGCAAGAACCGAAGAAATGTGCAAAGAAATTCTAAGCCGAAACATGAAAATTGAGTGGAACTGCGGAACCCGAGTAGACATGCTCACAAAAGACCTGCTCACAAAAATGAANNAAGGATGGCTAAGAGTAACCGACTTTGATAAATACGACACGACAACGCCCATATTTGAAACACCATGGCTTAGCATTAAGCAGCTAGGAAAGCTGCGTGAAGCTGCATTTCACCACTTCTACTTGCGCCCAGGATTTTTCTTCCACAACTACCGCAAAAGAAAGTTCTGGACCCTATCTACAGCTCTAACGATTCTATTTCATTTCAAGGGATGGNNTCCCTTACCACGTTCAGCATCTTCTCTGCTGTAGAAGCACTGAAGAGCAAATCATCAATAGTCGAAATAAAGGTAGGCATTTTCACTTCAGCCACAATTTCAGTAATAACGCAACGGCCCTCTCTCACAGTCTCTATCAACAACCCAGGCGGAACTTTGAAGTTATCTGGAGAAATCGCATCAGCAATCGCAGCCGCCGTTCTTTCATCATCATATTCAAGAGTTATTGTGGCTTCCAATCTTTTCACCACTAAGTTGCTTCCCAACCAACTCATCGGCATACTTAATGAACTCTTCAACTTGATCTATTGGCACTTGAGAGCCAGCGGCGATGTTATGCCCTCCACCATTTCCAGAAAATTTTTCAGAAGCCAAACGCATAACATCACCTAAATTCAAACCTTTCTGAACTGCACTTTCGGTCGTTCTGGCGGAAAACTTTGCCACACCCTCTCCAGGGACATGGGCAAAAGCTANNTCCTTCCTGTAATCCTCAAGAACCCTATTCGCCTCTTCTAAAGCAGCGCCACGATCACCCATGCAAACCGCAATCCCGAGACTTGGTCTATCAAGACGCCCCGTTGAATTCAAAACAACGCTAAACTCCCTAGCATCCCTCAGCGAAGTCCAAGGTTCCTCGCGAGCTAGAACATAAATGGTACCAATAAGGGCTGAGACTTCCATGTGCAAACCTTTTGAAAGAAGATGTTCAGCTAGGGCGCTGCAAAGTGCTCTCTTCTCGTCCATTGTCAAATCCCTCAGCACACGCCATTTCTCTCCTTCCCTCAGTTTGATCCCCAAACTATTAAGCAAAGCAACGCTTGCGCTTTCATCACCGCTTATACCTGGAATGAAAGGACTGGTTGAGGTAACCAAAGCTTTATGAATCGGACGCGTTTCTCTCCCGAAAAACGTTAAGTCTTTCTCAACTTCGAGCATACCAGCTCCGACCGCATCTTCAACTATCTTCTCGTTAAGTCCTCCCAATCTTCGCTGCTCATACTTGTCCTGCATATCTCCTAAAGCTCCAACTATAGCCATGGGCGACAAATCAACGTTCTTAGCATCCAAAGCTTTCACTGCAAAATACGCGACGCCGGCGCCGCTCACATCTGTGGCACCATCAATACCATGTACATGAGGATTAACCTGGACAAAATTCGGATTATCTACTGCGCCATTTATCTGATGATGATCCAAAATGACGAATTTCTGATCAGGAGTCTTTTCATTCAACAAGGATAAGTAGCCACTTCCAAAATCCGTAAGAACCACCAGATCGGGCCTCATTGCGGCAATTTCACTAAGTATTTTCTCATCTACCCATTGAGTGACCTTGACGCTAAACCTGACACCCAACCGCCACAAAGCTTTTGCCACTATGCCTGCGGCGGCAACACCATCAGCATCCAAATGTGAGAAAACAAGGATAACGCCTCCATTTTCAGCTACGCTCCTAATCGCCTTCGCTGCTTTCCCAGCCGAGGACAAGAACGCCTCAAAAGATGTTAGGTCGACAGTCATAGTTCCGATTCTCTCGAGCATAGTGTAGGCTAAAACTTAAAGCTGTAGCGTTTCGAAAGCAACGAGGAAAACTGCTCAAATGACGGAGGCTATCTTTGCCTCATACTTCCAATTCTTTGGCAACACGCCTTCGCGTTTGTAATACCTTGAGAGCTTGTGGATCCTGGCTTCTATTATCTGCATATTGCGCTTGTTGTGCAAATCTTTCTTGTTCTTGTCCATGTGGACAGCCATGCCTTGGGCTTTCTTGATAAGTTCTGACAAATCTTCAGGCATTGATGATGCCAAGTTTGCTTCTTCAAGTATTTCTTTTATGCTCTTTCCAGTTATCGGCTTTGAAAGCGGAATGGCATATTGATCACGCAGAATTGTGCCAATGCTGCTCATTGAGTGCCCTTCTTTGGCAAGTTTTATAATGAAAGCTTCCACTTCTTCAGGTTGATACTTGCACCAGCTTGGCGCGCGTCTGCTCACTGGCCTCACCGAATGCGATCGTCCCTTTTCCTGTTTGGGCATTGTTTGCACCTATACTACGCTATGACCCATTGTACACGAATATTTAAAAATAGCTGTAGTACTGGAAGGATTCACAATCGTTTTCCTCTTGCAGCTTGTCCCGCTAGCTAAAGAAGTGCTTGACCTAAATAAAGGAGAACTGCAATTTTGCTTGCCTGAACTTCATGTTGCTCCGATTAAATTTGGAAAATTCCTTCCTTGAGTACCACTTCAAAATCGCCGTTCTTCTTGCGAACTTTAACGGTCGGACAGCCCATCAAAAAATCCATGTGATTTGCGCTATTGTTCTTTCCTGATGGATAGTCAAGGTTGTCACCAAAAGCTATGTGTACTGTACCTCTGATCTTTTCAGTCTCCAGAAATTCCTCCACAAAGCGAGCTTTCGGATTTATGCCAAAAGCGAATTCTCCAACAACTTTTGCCATAGCATCAGTTGCCAACGATTCAGCAACGCGTTTTTGCACATCTGCATTTTCTGAATAAGCAGCCTGGACAGCCCCCCGCTCAACATTAATTGTAAGGGGCGTATCAAGCCCCCCAATCCCACCTATCGCCATATCACATACGAGTCTGCCCTCAAGTGAAGTCTCAACAGGCGCAACGATGACTTCCCCTGTAGGAAGATTCACCCACTTCATCGTTTTCCAGTCCAACTTCGTATCCGTAAAGAAGGCACGATTCTCCACGCTAAAAGTAAGGTTGGTTCCAGACGGATTTGTTACTTCAATTGCAGCGGCATTTTCCAGATTCTGCATAAGTGCAACGGCAAAGGCCTGCATCTTCTGATGTTCTCTCGTTGTGAGAGCCAGCGCTCCCTGGTTGAGCATGTCAAGAGTTATCCCAGGACAATGCCCAAGCCTAGTTATGTGGTCGCTTGTCTCTGAATTAATCAGTTTTATTCTGAAAGGAGTCTCTTCCCTGATTCCTCTTAGGAGATTAATGTAAATACTTGGCCGCTGAGTAGTTAGGAAATTCAGGTATTTTTGAGGAAGTTCTCTTCGGAATACGCCCCCGCGAGTCTCAAACATAACAAGGTTTGTCTCCAACCCCAGACCTAGCGCACCTTCATGGAAAGATTCCCCGACTTCAGCGCGAACATCATCGCAGAATATTACTAGGCTCTCTTTCTTCCTGGCTTCCAAAACGCATTTCAGAGCATTCTTGGCAGCTTCCGCTGGATGCATAGACAGAACTCACAGACATCAGGATAAGAAGCCACTGTGATAAGCTTTCTCACACGATTTTCTATCGAGACCCTTCATGGCTTGGTCTTGATTTGTGCTTCCAGGTAATTTCTATTCCAATAAGTCCTGCGCTACGGTTATATTTGGCAATCGTGAAACAAAGTGCTGATCGCCATGTCGGACATCGGAGTTACAGTGAAGAAAGAAGAGGATTTCTCAGAATGGTACACGGAAGTCGTCACAAAATCAGGAATGGCAGACTACGCACCAATCAAAGGCTGCATGATAATACGAGAACATGCCTACGCCATATGGGAAAAGATCCAAGAAGTATTCAACAAGAAAATCAAAGACACAGGACATAGCAACGTCTACTTCCCCATGTTCATACCCGAAAGCTACCTGAAGAAAGAGGCTGAGCATTTCGAAGGATTCACACCCGAAGTAGCATGGATCACTCACGGTGGAGATACCCCGCTTGAGGAGAAACTAGCCATAAGACCAACTTCTGAGACCATTATGTACGTCACATTTGCGAAGTGGATCCGAAGCTGGCGAGACCTACCGATCAAGATTAACCAATGGTGTAACATCGTCAGGTGGGAAACAAAAGCCACAAAACCTTTCCTGAGAACTAGAGAATTCTTATGGCAGGAAGGGCACACTGCGCACGCAAGCAGCGAAGAAGCTGAACAAGAAGTACTCTACGCGCTCAACGAATATCGAGACGTCATAGAGAAATACCTAGCAATACCAGTTTTAGTCGGAAAGAAAACCGAGAGCGAGAAATTCGCAGGTGCTCTCTATACGACCACTCTGGAGGCTATAATGCCTGACGGAAAAGCGCTTCAAATGGGAACATCCCACAATCTGGGTCAAAACTTCGGAAAAGTCTTCGACATCAAATTCATCGGCGAAGACGAGAAAGACCACTTCGTCTGGCAAACCAGCTGGGGGTTCAGTACCCGACTCATAGGAGCGCTAATTATGGTCCATGGCGACAACAAAGGACTCGTGCTACCCCCAAGAGTCGCTCCAATACAAGTTGTGTTAGTTCCAATTCCATACAAAGGAGCAGACCCAGCAGCCATAGCTGCAAAAACGAAAGAACTCTACAAGACCCTGAAGAACAGAGGAGTAGCTGTTGTCCTTGATGACAGGGAGGAATACACGCCTGGCTGGAAATTCAACCAGTGGGAACTGAAAGGCGTGCCAATTCGGATTGAAATCGGTCCGCGCGATTTAAAGCAGCAACAGGTAGTGATGGTAAGACGCGATACTGGCCAGAAAATCCCAGTCAAAGAACAAGAAGTCCCATTGGCAGTTGACCAGCTTTTGCAGGAGATACAGCACAATCTATACGCCAAGGCGAGGATCGACCTGGAATCAAAGACTGCTCAAGTGAGAGATTATTATGAATTCAAGAAAATCCTGAAGGAAAAAGGTGGGTTCATAAAAGCAGCATGGTGTGGAAGCGCAGACTGCGAAGCGAAGATCAAAGAGGAAACCGGAGCCACTATAAGACTNNTACGGAAAGACTGGCGCAATTTCACTTTAGCCCTGTTTGGATGTCCTTAGGAAGCTTTATTTTTTCGGAGAACAAGTCTTTGCTTCACAGGGCTCAAGTTGTCGCGTATCAAAGTAACTTCAAGAGTTAGAAACATAGAGTATGCAATCCGCGATGTGATAGGGTACGCGGAGCACCTCTTGAAGGCAAGAAGAAAGATCTATTACCTCAACATAGGAGACCCTGCGGCTTTCGATTTTCCCACACCAGCTTACATAAAACAAGCCTTATGCAAAGCCGTTGAAGAAGACGAAAACCACTATTCCCCTTCTGACGGAATACCTGAGCTGAAGCAAGCAATCGCAGACAAAGAGAAACGCGTCAACAGCGTCAACATCTCAGCCGAAGATGTCTTGGTAACTGCAGGAATCTCTGAAGGTATCGAGATGACACTAGCTGCCCTCATAGAGAAAGGCGACGAAATCCTCTTCCCAGGCCCTACTTACCCACCCTACATATCTTACACCAAATTCTTCGAAGGCACACCGGTCTCCTACGAGACGATCGAAGAAGAAAACTGGCAACCCAACATCGATGATCTAAGAAGCAAAATCTCAGAGAAAACCCGAGCACTAGTAATAACCAACCCCAACAACCCCACAGGTTCCCTCTACGGAAGAAAAATGGTCAAGCAAATGCTAGACATAGCAGGCGAACACAAACTGCTAGTAATATCCGACGAAATCTACGACCAAATAACCTACTCCGAAGATTTTGCCAGCACAGCATTCTTGGCCAAGGACATCCCAGTCGTGGGACTCAACGGATTCTCCAAAGTCTACAGAATGACAGGTTGGCGACTCGGATACATATACTTCAAAGCACAAAACAACCAATTAAATGAGCTAAAACAAGCCATTGAAAAAGAGTGCCGAATACGAATATGCGCAAACACCCCAGCCCAGAAAGCAGGAGCAGCAGCTCTAAATGGTCCACAAGACCACATCAAAGAATACGTTGCAAAGCTCAAACAAAGAGGAGAATTTGCGTCGAAACGACTGAACGAAATCGAAGGAATAAGCTGCTCAAAACCCGAGGGCGCATTTTACGTATTTCCGAAGATCCATGAAGTTGGTTCAAGATGGAAAACCGACATGGACTTCGTACTGCACCTTTTGAAAGAAACGGGTGTACTGACCGTTAACGGTTCGGGCTTTGACACTATTTATGGTTCAGGGCATTTCAGAATTGTCTTCCTTCCCCCAATCGAGATGCTAGAAGAGGCTTTCAACGAAATAGAAAAATTCATGAAAAAGAAGACGCAAAAAGAAGCGCCAGAACGCGTAGGCTACGGATAGATTGCCACGCCCTCTTTCGGGTCGACAACGACTTTTTGAAACTCGCCAATCAGCTGTTTTGTCACCGGACCCGGGGTTCCACTGCCTATCTGTCTGCGGTTCACTTCCCTAATGGGAACTATTTCAGCCGCTGTTCCAGTGAAGAAAGCCTCGTCAGCATTGAAAAGCTGATAAGGCGTAACGTTGGATTCTGTGACGTCAAAACCTAACCTCGCAGCAAGTTTTGTCACAACATGAGCAGTTATTCCTGGAAGAGCGCCACTACATGTTGGAGGAGTGAAGATTCGACCGTTCTTGACTATGAAGATGTTTTCGCCAACGCCTTCCGAGACGAAACCATTCTTGTCCAGACAAATAGCCTCATCAGCACCATTATTGTTCGCCTCGATTTTCGCTAATATGCTATTCAAATAGTTTAGCGATTTTATTTCATGAGACGTTGAATCTACGGGATGGCGTCTAACCCATGAGACCAACGCAGTAATGCCTTTTTCTTTCGCCTCATTCCCATGGAGAACAATAGCGCCCGCAATTATTACAACTGTAGGTTTGGGGCATTTGCGAGGGTCTAAACCAAGATCGCCTGCGCCTCTGCTCACGACAAGTCGAATATAGGCATCTCTAAGCTTGTTCTTCTGAAGAGTTTCAACCACAGCTTCAATCATCTGATCCTTGGTCAGGGGAATATCAAGATTCATCACATGTGCCGACTGATAGAGCCTGCTAACATGCTCTTTCAGTTTGAAAACGATTCCGGTATAGGCCCGAATCCCTTCAAAAACACCATCACCGTAAAGAAAACCGTGATCAAAAACGGAGATTTTCGCCTCTGATTTCGGGTAGTATTCGCCATTAATGTAGATTAGAGCTTCAGTGCTCACTGTTACCCCTCCAACTGAGGGTTGTATGTTGCCGACCTTGTTTGATATAGTTTTTGTCTGTGATCTATACGATTCGTTTGTCAACCGTAGAACTGGGGGCGCTTGGAAAGATACTTTGGCAGCGGCAACGGCTTGAAAGGCTTACCTTCGATCTCGCCCTGTATTTTAGTTGTCAACTCATTTAGGCTCATGTTTTCCATTTTTCCTCCAGACCGCCTGTTCCTAACTGACAGAACCCCAGATTCTGCCTCGCGTTTCCCGACTACGACCACATAAGGAACCCACTCAGTCTCAGACTCGCGAATTCGCTTCTGAAGAGTGCTGGCGCGATCATCTATGTCAACACGTATGTTTCGAGCTTCAATTTCCTCGGCGATCTGTTCCACTTTCGNNTCCTTGTAAGCCTTCTCAAGCAGAGCATAAACGCATCTTTCGATCGCACCGCTCGGAGAATTATGCAAGATAAGAGGAATTTGTCTCTCGCCCTTTTCGTCGACATAAGTTATTTCATAGCGTTTCGCGTTCTCAACATCTATCTGATCAGTGGACAAAGCAGCTGCTTTATCTTGGTTATCTATGAAGTTGAAATCCCACTTTAGCCTGAAATAGAAGAACCGCTCAGACCACACCTCAGCAAGCATGGGTTTCCCAAAAGTCTTTGCCAACTCAGCAATAAAATCTGGGTTTTCTTCGTAAAAGTCTTTTGTAAAACGTATTGCCGCCTCATAATCGTCCTTGGATAAACCAATATCACTCAGAACACCAATAGACAAGTTAAAGCGGATTCTGAACTCGTCTCTAGCCTGTTCCAAGTCGATACAGAAAGCATGACAATC
>DUHG01000062.1 GCA_013330975.1 Candidatus Bathyarchaeota archaeon | reverse complement strand
GCGAGATACACGAAAATGCACAAACCCAAGGAAGTTGCCTACATAGAGCTTGTAGACTCGCGGGCAACAGCTATGAAACGTGAGAGAGCCATCAAGAAGCTATCTCGCGAGCAGAAAATAAATTTGATTAATTCGTCCGGGAATCTGAAGCGAAAAGAATAGCGAAATTATCAAAGAAAAATCATGCCAAGCCCTGCAAAAAATGGGATTGTTATGTTGTCGTTCAGAGGCAGGGGGAGAGCTTCGATTGTCATAGCGATCATTGCACCTAAAAGCGCTTTCCAAGGCGTAATAAATATGGCTCCAGCTAGAAACGCAAGGAGAAAGCCAGCAATAGAACCTTCCAACGTCTTGCCCTTGTTGAGTGGGTTCTGGATCTTCGAGAGCCCCCCAAGCAGTGAAGCGCTGCTGTCGCCAACGGCAAATATGGCGATGGCCGCGCTATTTACCGGGGTAGGAAACAGTATAAGGGTGAGCAAAATGCCTACTGCAAAATAGATAGGAGCTGCAGCAAAACCATAAAGCTCGGTCTCAGACGCTGCCAACCCGGTTATTCTTGAAAAAATCGGTAATTTCTTTCCCTCCATGCGATATAGCTCAGAGATTACATAAAACAAGACGATAACGGATATTAGAAATATAACCCAATTCAGGCCGATTAGCATAACTAAAATGGGAATGCTGATCGCTGAAAAGTGAATGGCCTCTCGACGAAGATCATTTCTCGAAGGTAAACTTGGCTTCAAGGGTTGTCCCATTACTATAGGAAGGATCTTGCCTAGAGTTCCATTGACGACCTTGTCAGCTTTTATTCGAATAATGAAATCAGGATTGTACGCTATCTTTAGGATGCCTGAACGAAACATAGGAAGATTGTTACGGTCATCCGCTACAACTGCACAATCAGAGGGGGTCAATTTCTCAGTACTTAAGATCTGACACAGGATTTGGTATTTGCCATCGTGCTGTATGACTTTCCCCCAAATTTCACCGTTTAACTTGCCACTTTCTAATCCAAGTTCAAAGCCGAAGGCATATTCCGCTTTGATTTTATCCGCGAGATAANNGCGATTTCAAGCAATTTCTCCACTTCTATGCCTTGCATCATTTTGAAAATTCGTTTAAGCGCTGAGTCCAGCTGCAATAGTCGGGCCTCGTATAGAAAGCCAATCAAGAGAACCCTCAGAAGGTTCATGGGTCCAAGACTCTTGCTCAGTTCGAAAATGAAACGGTTCTTGGGTATTAGNNTGCTAAAAAAGGGAACCAAACATTTCACCACATTCCATCGGGATTTCATCATCCTGATGACCCGCATAGGTATCCAGTACTCTGCAATTCAAGTGGGCATCCCCCACCGCATATCTGAAATTGCGGGCAATCCCTACATTTTTGCCTAACGTATTCTCGTTTGCGCAATTTCACGGCGAGCGGACTCTGCCAGATTTTTTCCCAGCTGTCGGTGAGTATATTTCCGAGGCTTTCGAAGTAGCTCTGGCAGGGGTACACGTCACCATTGGGTCCCACGCACATGTTTATCATGGCTGCAGTGCAGGATTTTACGCCAAGACCGAGTTGCACTGGGTCGAAGCGGCAGTACTGCGTAGGTGTGTACCAGAGAAATTTAAGTCCGAGTCGGTGGGCTTCTTCGTGAATCTTGGGCAGAAGCTCTTTCAACGTGTCAAGTGGTACTGCAAATTCTTCGCTGACCGCGTTAGCCTTTCCAGAGTGTATGAGGCTGTTGCAACCGAAAGCCGCCACGTTTAGTGATTTGATGAAGTTGACTGTTTCAAGGAAATCCGACGCGTTGTACTTGCTCAGTGTGCTGTTTGTCGTGACGTAAATTTGAGATTGTGAAGCGTTTTTGATGCCTGCCACCGTTTCTTTCCAGCTTCCCGTTGAGCCAGTCATTGTGTCATGAATNNGACCATGCCCTTTTCCTGTGCGTATAGCATCAGCTCAGGCAAGTCTTCTCGGAGAGTTGGTTCGCCGCCCGTGAAGGTTGCTGTGAAGACCCCGATTTCGCTGAGACGATCGATGACCTCTTTCCATTGCGCCGTGTTCGTCTCTGAAGTTTCATGGGGTCCGCCTGCGTAGCAGTGAATGCAGTCGTTCTGACACCTGAAAGTCAACGCCAAGTCCATCCGCAGCGGCGCGGAATAATTATATGAGAACGGCTCTTCTTTCTCTACTTCTAGGAAGGAGACCGGGTCGATTCTTTCTGTCTTCGCCAGAGTGTTGATCGAGTACACAAGTTTGTTGTAGTCGGCTTTTGCCTGCTCCTCTTTCACGCGGTACATTCGTCTAATTCGCTCCAGAACTTCTTGTTCGAGCAAGCCTTCCATGAAAAAGTATGCAAACGCCGTTGCAGTTTGGTTTAGGTGAAGAATCGTGTTGGCGTTTATCACCATCACACCCTTTCCCTCTGGCTCAACTCTCAGTTGCAGGGACATGCGTGCAAATTCGCCTTTTCCACGATAGGTGTAACGTCCTTGAGGGACTCTTTGCTTCTTCAGAAAACTCATTCTAGTGAGCACCTCCACCTGCACAAGCACATGCGCACGAAACGCAAGCGCAGGCACAGGCACAAGCGTGACAGGCGCAGACGCAATCGGCTCCGGTTCTTGCTGGTTCGTGGGAAACCTTCGGTGCTGGCGGAAGGATGGAGTTGGCGAATTTCTCCAAATTTAGGACTATATTGCTTGAAGTTCTCTCCACTGCCGTGGCGACGTTGTTTGCGAATTCAGCGCCGGGAATTACAGACGGTTTGGGTGATTGTGCTGGAACATTGACGTTGGGTTTGTATTTCGGGTTTGGATTATAAGTCGTGTAGCCGTACCACCACCAGAACCAGAGAGGGTTCGGTTGGAAATTCCTCTCTTTGAAAACCGTTTCTGTCCTGGTCCGCTGGTTTGGGTCAAGCATAAGCCAGAGCAGTTGTTCGTCGTAGGCGTTTGACGCCAAATCAACCGTGCCCGCCTGCTCCACTTGTGCCCAGGCCTGAGAAACGATTTTTCGATAGTAGTCAACGGTGTCTTTTCGGCTGTAACCGCGAAGTTTCTGCTCAACCGTATCACGCAAGGACATTATTGTGTGAGCAAGGCTTTCTTCGTCGAGCGTGTTATCATCTTTCAATGCCCTCAGAAAGTCGATTTCGTAGTATCTAAGGGGGTTTTCTGCAGTGCCAGNNACAATCTGCGTTGGCTTTAAGTCAAGGAGGTATGAAGCTTCCACGGCGGTTAAACCTCGACGCATGCCGAGGGTTTCAATGCTTACCTTCGGGGTGGTGTAACTGCTTTTTCTTGCGAAGTAGATCACTAAGCCGATGACAAATATGGCTATTATTGGCAGAATGACTAGTAATGGAATGTATGATCCTAAGCCTGCTCCAGAGCTTGGGTTGTAGTTTGGTAAATATTGAGCTGGAAACGAGACGCCGATTAAGTATTGCTGATTGGGCTGAATAACTGGGATTTCCCAGAAGACGGCAAGGTTTCCCTCCACGGTTGAGGTGCTGTTCCAGAATTTTCCGGGCATCGTTTTGACTTCGTTTACGGTTGCACCTGGCGGAAGAACAATCTGCACTCGCACATCACTAATTGGCACATCTTCTNNGTGTTTCCACCTGTTAATGGCTGATTGAGAGTCACATCTGCTCGATAGTTGCTTCCGCTGCTCGCAGGAACCGCCTGAAGACGATTTCCATACTGATCAAAAGCTTGACCCACGGTAAAGTCCCCAGTAGGTTGACCGACATAAAAACCACGAACAACCCCAGAGTTTACTGTCAAGGTCAGATTATAGGTTAGGTCAATTGTGCCGTCCTGATTGATGAAGATTTGACACCATTGATGATTAACACTGTAAACTATGCTCTGAGCATAAGCACTGCCTGCAAAATACGGGTATGTCAATCCAACAACGACGGCAAGAACAACCGCGAACACCCAGAACCGCTTCACCATTTTGGCTCCTCAGTAACCTCGAAGGTTGCACCGCAATACGAACAGGTTGCGTAGGGAACGCCCGAAACGATCTTTATTCTGTTCACGTCCACGGAAGCCGAACAAGTTGGACACTTAATAGACGCTGCCTTCATCTGTCCCGAAAGTTCCAAACGTTGGATTACAGTCTTTGGCTTGCGCGTGGTGAAATATAGCAGAACCACTATCGCAAGACCTAAAAGAAAAAGAATCAGGCTGGTTATCAGCCTTTGAGAGTTGTAGGCTGCACCTAGGGCGAAGATTGCACTGAAAAAGAACAGCGCTGCTACTGCGATGCCGCCTAGTATCGCTGTAATTTTCATGATTACTTGTGGTATTATGCCTGCAATTTAACTTTGCGATTGGAACAAAATTTTTGCTGACAATTGATTTTTTTGGTTACGAGCCTGCGATATTCACTTTTTCGAAGAATCTAACAAGTTTTAGTGTGGTTTATGCGGCATCTATTCAGTTGATTCTTTTTGGCGCTTTCTTGGAGGGAAGATGGTTCATTTCATCTCGCTTCAGGTGAATTGCTGCCATAGCTGCATTAACACTCTTGTCCTCAACAACAATTATTATCTGAGAAGTGTGAGGTGCAAAGATGCCCCTTTTGATGTTTATTCCTTTGATTGCACTTATTGCAATCGACGCAACTCCAGGCGAATCCTTCATTCTATCCCCAATCAATGTTACAACGCCCAAGCCATATTCTATCTTCAATCCTTCATCGAAGCCTTTCAGCCTTTCCTCGTTCTTTCTTAGAAAATCGGAATCTAAAAACAGGAAGTCACGAATGCTTTCTCCTGTTTCCAGCGTTTCTGCGCCCAAATCCATAAAATCGTTGCGGTGTTCCCAAATCCTCAGCATGTCTTCTAATGATCGGCTCTTTTCGTCATTCATCGAAAGTATGGCGCAACCGGCTTTGCCCGTCAGACATTTCACAATNNACTACGAACAGCGGTTGTGAGCACTGCCTTGCCATGGCTATTGCGGGGTTTTGAACTATTTTCATGCCCATCATAGATGCTTTGTGAGCTTCATTGTACGTCAGCGTTGCTACATGGGCCGTCTTCTGACCTTTTGCAACCTTGGGATCAACACTTTGGATGGGCA
>DUHG01000116.1 GCA_013330975.1 Candidatus Bathyarchaeota archaeon | reverse complement strand
ACTTGAGGAAAAAGGTGTTGCCATTGAAATTCTGGAACAGCCAACAAAAGCAAGCTACCTGTATTCTCTGAAGGAAGTTACTAGCCAATGCTCTGTTCCAATAATGGCTGATGAGACCGCTTTGACTTTGAGAGACAGTGTCAAACTGGTGAAGAATGAAATTGCTGATATGATTAATATTAAACTGATGAAAATTGGGGGAATAACCAACGCCATTAAAGCCAACATGCTTGCGGAATTAGCTGATGTTCCCATCATGGTCGGTTGCATGAATGAATCCATGGCTGCCATGTCAGCGGGTGTGCATTTTGCGTGCGCTTTTAGAAATGTTCGATATGCTGATCTGGATTCAGCACTGGATTTTGTCAATGACGTAGCCAAGGGCGGCGCGATATATGAGGAAGGCTACGTTATTCCTTCAGAAAAACCTGGGTTGGGTGTTGAGGTTCAACTTTGAACCATAGTCATTTCAGCAATATCATGAGAGAAGTCCCCGATTACAGACGATTCTTGAGGGTGAACGAGATTGAGGCGCTTTGTGGCAATTTCAAGCGATATTCATCGGTTGAAGTTAGAACCATCGGGAAAACCGCCGAAAACAAACCACTCAAAATTTACACTATGGGTAACGGAGAGAAAACCGCGCTGATCATAGGGGTTCCTCATAGTGATGAACCTTTAGGCAGCTTGGTGACGACCTATTTTATTGATTGGATGGCGAAGCACCCGGAAGTTGATTTTTTCGGTTGGAGATGGATAATAATACCTGTACTTGAGCAACGCGGGATGCGAATGAATGAAGGATGGTTCAGCAACATAGACTCACTTGTTGACACAGCAAAATGCTATTTCAGAGAACCAACTGATAACCAATATGAGTGGACATTTCCTTTTGAATACAGAAACTACAAATGGGAACAGCCAAGACCTGAATCCAACGCCGTGAAAGAAACCCTTAAAGATGAAGAACCGGAGCTCTTATGCAATCTGCATCATTGTGGCTATTTTGACACCTACTTCTACTTTAGCAGGAACCTCCCTGAAGCCTATCCAAGACTCAGGGAACTTTCCAATAATTTGGGGCTACCTCTTTCGACTGCCAGTCCAGATGTTCCTTTCGCAAAAATCTTGGAACCTGGTTTCTATCAGATGTATGGTCTGAAAGACTACATAGATTACTACACTAAATACGAACCAGAAAATCTCTTAACCCTAAGACGAGGCGCAACCAGCGACGAATGGTATCAGGACACAATTGGAGGCTTGAGCTTCAATTGCGAAGTTCCTCTATTCAACTCGTCACATAAGAAAGATAACAAAATTTCAAACCGCAAGAAGGGAATTCTGCTTGAAAATAGAAGAAAAAAAAGAGCAGCCGCCATTCAATATTGCATAAGTGTGCTAGACAAACTGGAACCCTTTTTCTCTTCTTCTGATCCCCTCCTTTTAGGTTCAGTAATGAGGCATATTGCCAACGCCAAATTGGAATTGGAGAATGCTGACNNTAGGAAAAATCGACAGCAAAATAGCGACTCTAGCAGATAAGATTAGGCATCGAGGGGGATTCGTGCCAATTCCTCTTAAGAAACTAGTTGAAATGCAATTGGGTAGCATTCTCACTGTTGCTGATGTTTTATCAAATAGTGCACAAACAACCGGAGAGACCACTCTAAAAGTGTAAAATCTAAAGGTTGCATTGCATCACGCATTGTTTGTTCCCCTGAATTGGCTGTTATAGAGGTTATAATAGAAACCTCTTGCTATCAGCAATGAGTCGTGGGTTCCGCGCTCAATGATCTCTCCCTCTTTTACTACGAGTACCTGATCTGCCTTCCTGATCGTGCTAAGTCTATGTGCAATAACGAAGCTTGTTCTTTTCTCCATAAGCCTAAGCAGAGCTTCCTGAATCCTCACCTCCGTGCGAGTGTCCACATTGCTGGTCGCTTCGTCCAAAATCAAAATCTTAGGGTCTGCAACAACCGCCCTGGCTATAGCCAGAAGTTGCCTTTGTCCCTGACTCAGATTGCTTCCCCTCTCGCTCAATACCGTGCCATACCCATTTGGAAGCCTGGTTATCCACTGATCTGCATTAGCTAATTTCGCAGCAGCTATGCAGTCTTCATCCGTGGCTGCCTGATTGCCATATCTAATGTTTTCAATCACCGTGTCGGCGAAAAGAAAGTTGTCCTGCAACACAGTACCCAGCTGTTTGAGGAGACTTGCCCGAGTGATTTCTCTTATATCTAATCCATCAACCTTAATGCTGCCATCCTGGATGTCGTAAAATCGTCCCAAAACATTGATCATAGTCGTTTTACCTGCTCCAGTCGGTCCCACTAACGCTACAATCTGACCCGGCTGAGCATGAAAACTCATATTCTTCAGAACCGGTATTCCAGGTACGTAGCTGAAGTCAACGCCCTCGAAAACAACATCGCCCTTAATTTCACCAATAGGCTTCGCATCACGCTTATCAGTTATCTCTGGTTCTGTATCCACAACTTCAAAAAGCCTCTCAGCTCCTGCAAGAGCCGATTGAACGCTATTATAAAGTTCTGCTAACTGGCGAAGAGGCTGAACGAAATTCCTCGCATAAAAGATGAAGCTCGTGATAACTCCGATTGTAACTGCGCCCTGTAACGCAAGCCACCCGCCCAAACCAACAACAACCGCGATACTTACTGTACTCATCACGTTCACCAGAGGCATTATCATGAAAGCCCAGCTTGTCGCAGTGATTGCTTGATCCCTTAGGGTAGAGTTTTCAGCGTCGAACGCTGCAAGAACCCTCCCTTGAGCGCCAAAAGCAGTGACAACTCGTTGACCGCTTATAGTCTCCTCAATCCTAGAATTAAGTACGCCCATACTTTTCTGCACCCCTCTGAATCCAGAAAGAGTCTTGCGTCCGATCAACACTGTTATCAACACCATCAAAGGCAGCACAACAAGGGTGCCCATTGCGAGCCAGACATTGAGCAACAGCATCGCGATTAGAATGCCAAAAAGGCTAAAAAAGCTGGAAACCAGCTGGACAAAACTCTGACTCAACGCTTGATTCACAGCTTCAATGTCATTAGTAAGACGACTCATCAACTCCCCTTGGGTANNGCCCCAAGCACCCCAGTAAATACCCAACAGAAGCAGCACCATCCCCAGTAGTCCTAAAAGGTCCCCGACCGCAATGTAGTCATCAATGGTAACACCAACAAGGTACGGCCCAAGCAAACCCAATATTGAACCCGCCGCTACTAAGACTCCGATCGCAAACAACTCTTTTCTGTAGGCAAGCATATACCCCATCAGCCGCAACAGAGTGACGCGAGGATTCTTCGCCCTCCCAACTCCTCCCATATGAGGACCTACCGGACTCGGACCTCTACGAAATTCTCCTCTTGCTCGAGTTGCCGATTCACCCTGAGGATCTTGCTTACTCAGGCCCTTACGCCCCCTCCAAGCTGAGAGTCATATATTTCCCGATAAATCGGGCTCTCCCCCATCAACTGGGCGTGACTGCCTATTGCGGCAATCTTACCTTTCTCCAAAACAATGATCTTGTCTGCCTTCAAAACCGTGCTTATGCGCTGCGCTATTATAAATACAGTCAACGTTCCCGTCAACTTCTCCAAAGATTCTTGAATCTTTGCCTCCGTTTGCACATCCACGCTACTCGTACTATCATCAAGGATGAGAATCTTCGGCTTAACAAGCAAAGCTCTAGCTATCGCAACCCTCTGCTTTTGACCTCCTGACAACCCCGCTCCCCTATGCCCAACATCGCTTTCATAACCCTTGGAAAGACTATCGACAAATTCGCGGGTCTGGCTTGCCTCAGCCACCAAATTCACATCCTCAGACAAAGCGTCTGGCTTCCCATACAATATGTTCTCTCTAATAGTTCCAGAGAAAAGAACCGGCTCCTGAAGAGCCACCGCAATGTTCTCCCTGAGCGACTGTATCGTGACATCGCGCACGTCTATTCCGTCAATAGTAACTCTTCCAGCGGTCGTATCATAGAATCTAGGTATCAAATTCACCAAGCTCGTCTTCCCGGAACCGGTTGCTCCCAATATCGC
>DUHG01000063.1 GCA_013330975.1 Candidatus Bathyarchaeota archaeon | reverse complement strand
TAATTCTGGGCGAATGTTTGTATTTTCTATTTGATATTCTTTGGTTCTCTTCAAGATAATCAAGATAGGTTAAGGAAATAGGTACTCTAGATTGGAACTATTGGCGTGTTGGCTTTGGGGTTATTGTGAGCGTCTGAGCATCAGCAGAGCAACGCCTAGTTCTGCAAATGTTACTGCCCCAATAATCGATAGGGCAAGAATGTGATTGTGTGACCACAAAAATGTCACTCCGTACGTAACCAGGGGAACTACCACGATGACAACTCCAAGAATAAGCTTTTCGAGATCCCTCACTATAGAAGCAATTTTGCCCTTGGCAGCAGCTCCCAGAAAGAGTTTAATTTCGAAAATGCTTGCTGCAGCAACCGTCATTACTGTGAAAAAGGGTATTAGAATTGAAGAAGGCGCTGCCAAAGGTTTGATCAGCGACAGAATGCCCAAGGCAAGGGGCACTGGAGCATAGGTCAAGGTAGATATGAGCGCTTTGGAGGCAACTATTCTGCGTGAACTGATCGGCAGAGTCTTTGTGTACTCAATCCCTCTTCCCTCCGCGCTCAGCAAAGCCAAAGGCAAGAATAGGGCAAAAATCGCGCCCATGGCAGTGGCATCAAGAACAATCACAGTTTTGAGTGATCCAACGTTCGAAATCAATAACGTCACGATGACGGTCTCCAATACCGGTAGGGCGAAAAAGAATGCGGTTGCAGGGTTCTTGGAGGCTACCTTCAGATCTTTCAAAACATAACCTGCCGTAGGGCTGCGGATTCTGACTGAGAAGTCAGTGGCAGTTTCACGCACAGTCTTTGTCCCAGTTCCTCTGGATATTTTTCTCACGGTATCCAGACTCCATTTCCCAACTAGCAATGAAAGCAACGCATATGCCAGCAGTGCCGCCGAAGCGAGCCTCGTGTTTGTCAATGCTGAGTTAACGTAAGATAGATCTGCTAAAACGATGCCAGTGGAGAAAGGATACACGAGACTAAGAAACGTCGATGTCTGACTTGGTGAAAGCAGGATATTCTCCAAATTTGGCAAAATATACCATGGGACACTAAATAGAAAACCAACACCCAGCAGCAACAAACTCCACATCAAAATGAAAACCATCCGAAAAGCCGTGCTAACCTTTGATCTTCCTCCTCTCATCAGATTTTTCTGAAAGATTCTAGAAAACGACAAGGCTATGCTGAAAGCAAACAAGGCATTCATTACCGAAACTCCAAGCATCACGAGAACTGCTGTGAGTGAACCAGTAAAATAGGCCACTGCCAAAACCTGGCACGCGATGACGCCAATCACCATAAAATCCGCAGATCGAACAAACGAGAACAAGTTGATTAACGAAAAATCCTTCTGCCCCAATGGCAACGTCGCCAAGAGTTCGGAAGATTCAGCGCTGACGAATGCCGGCAAAGTCTGAATTGCATATAGGGCTAGTAACCCAAAAGTAACAGCCAAGCTCAACGAAACCGAGCTCGCCAGCCCAGAGAACTCACCAAAAAGCAGCAGCGCAAACGGAACAAACGCAACTGTGACACTGAAGGCAGAAACGAGCATCTTGTCAAATCTCGCGATCCTCAATGCTCTCTTGGCAAGCTCTGAATCATCTTCACCCTCTTTGCCTTGCTGACTTTTGCCAAACGCCCCCCACCACATGCGTCCCTTCTCTTCGGCAAGTGAACGGTAAACCATTTCCCGGTAAGTTACACGACTTAAGCGCCAAGCTTCAGTTACGTTCATTTTTGAAAAATGCCTCACGCAGCGTCTTCGTCGTCTGGGTTATCTCAGATTCCTCGTTCGTTAACCTCAGAAAGACGTCCTCAAGACTGCTAGTTTGACGCTCAGCTTTAGCTCTAAGCTGCTCCAAGGTGCCTTCAGCAATGACTCTGCCTCGATCTATAATGCCGATTCTTGTACAGACATGCTCCGCAATTTCCATGATGTGCGTCGAGAACAGAACTGCACCACCTTTTTCCGCATGGAAAGAAACCAAATCCTTCACTATCCGACTGCTCTTTGCATCCAGACCATTCAACGGCTCGTCTAGCAACAACACTGGCGGCTGGTGAACAAATGAAGCAATCAAAGCCACCTTCTGTTTCATACCCAATGACAGCGTAGCTATAGGCGAGTCAAAATACTGCATCATACCGAACGCGTTCGCCAGACTGCTAATCAGCTCATTGGCCTTTCTCTCATCAATTCTCCTAATTGAAGCAACAAACTCCAAAAAATCCCGAGGCGAGAGCGAATCATAGACAACAGGATTCTCAGCTACATAGCCAATTCTTGATCTTACCTCAATTGGATTCCTAACCGGATCAAACCCTGTTACACGCACCCATCCCGCGGTAGGCTCCAACAAACCCAGCACAGTCTTAATCGTTGTTGACTTGCCAGCCCCGTTCGGCCCCAGCAAACCATAGATCTCTCCTGGCATGATACGCAGATTCAAGTCCATCAAAGCTTGAACCGACCCAAAATTCTTCGCAAGCCCTGAAGTCTCTATCAAAGGATCTGAAGGCAAATCAAACTTTTCCATCTATTAATCGCCAGCGCAGGAATATTCGTTTGATTTGGCAAGCTAATTATGCTTTATTAACTCACAATCCAGACCCGAGGTGCGCCTCTCTTCGAATCGCTTCTTTCCTCAATGCGCGCCATGGGGGTGCATTTTTCCCCTTCGTTTTTAGTGAGGTTACAAATAACTTTTTGTTTTTCTCAGAAACAAGAAAGACAGTAGAGTATTGCCCCCGTCTGAAATTCTGTTTTCACAAGATCTTAAAGAAACTTAAGACTTGACCGCGAAGGTTTACAGTTTCAAAATAAACCGCTAAGACCGATTTTGTGCAACAATAGTAAATAACCTGAAAAGCCTATTGAACCAAGAAAGAACTTGTTAAGGAAAAGGTGATATTGTGATCGAAATTCCTCTCTCAAAAGCAACCAGCTTAATTTCTCCCAGATTAACTGTGCTTGTAAACACAATCGACGAGAAAGGCATACTGAACTCTTCTCCTTATTCTTGGGTCTTCCCCCTAAGCTTCACTCCTCCACTAGTTGGAGTAAGCATCGGAGGCAAAAACAAACAAACCTATCTCAACGCACAGAGAAATGGAGAATTCGTAGTATGCGTCGTATCACCAGATTTTGGTNNATTCTGGTTGGAGAAGTAATCTACGCGCAAGCAGAAGCTTCGCTCGAAAAAATCGACCCTTTGCTTCATAATCAAGGAGAAAAATTCAGAAAGATCGGTGAAGAAATTATCCTAGACAGGAGAAAATAGAAACAGCTGTTGCCAATGTCTCCAGAAAAACGAAACAACCGATCAGACATAAAAAGCTCCGTCTATAGACGAGGTGAATGATTAAACGACCAGCCAAAGGCGTCTAGTTGCATCTCTCCTCGCGGTAGCATCTGGCGTATTCTTGCTAATCTCAGGAAACCACGGTCCCACGGGAACTTATAGCCTAATCATGGACCTTCTGCAGCTGCTCACTCAAAACCAAGCGATGTTGCAAACAGCCAGCATCATTACCTCAGTTCTTACAGCAATGTCTCTCGCAGGCGGACTGACGGTCATTATAGGCGGCATCACAATATTGATCAACCACGTAACCACAGGCAGGATTTTAATCGGCTTAGGCTCAGGCGCGGGAATCCTGATGCTGATAATTCTTGCGATAACGCTTATCACTACACAGCAGATTGCCGCCCTCATAGCGGAGTATAGTACCATTGGCTGGACAGGAATATTACTCGCGTTCATAGCGATATTCATCGCCAAATAAGCTCTCGAAAAATCGAGAGCCCCCAAACAACTACATGCTACATGTCTGCAGAATTGAGTTGCAAGGAATATAGCTACTACGTGCTCAGTTCTTTGTGATACAGTCAACTGCAAGCTAATTCTCTTACTTTCTCTAAATTTCCCGTGTCACTTCTTCGTTCATCTATTGGAGTCTCAAGAATAAGAGGAAGTTGCCCCAGTTTGCTTCCAAGAACGTTTCTAAAACCCCGTTCTCCGATCATTCCCATCCCGATGTGCTCATGCCTGTCCAGTCTTGAGCCCAAAGCTCCTTTACAGTCA
>DUHG01000095.1 GCA_013330975.1 Candidatus Bathyarchaeota archaeon | reverse complement strand
GCGAATGTCCGGGCGACTCATGAAAACGGTTGGGAAACAGGGAGCACAGGATGGGGCTATGAATATAGCGATGAGGAGGCCAAGCGCCTAATCCTTAGAGGTCATGGAACCTGCTTGAGCGCAAGAACGCTTCTCAGCAAGAAACTTGAGATACCTAGCAGGTATTTCAGCATAGCCCGGTGCTACAGGCCTGAAGTGGTTGACAAAACTCACCTTAGCGAGTTTAATCAAGTTGAAGGGATAATCGTAGGCAACGATCTAAATCTTAAAGACCTTCTAGGTGTTCTTGGAAAATTTGCCATGGAAATCGCTGGAGCGGACAAAGTCCGTTTCAAACCAGATTACTTTCCCTTCACTGAACCAAGCGTTGAACTCAGTGCATACAAGGAAGGCTATGGCTGGGTAGAATTTGGGGGTTCAGGAATTTTCCGTCCAGAGGTTACTCTCCCGTTGGGTGTTGATGTTCCAGTTATCGCATGGGGATTGGGCGTTGACAGACTGTTCATGATGCGGGCAGGCATTGACGACATTCGCTATATTTTCAGTCAGGATTTGGACTGGCTGAGGAGAAAAGAGGTGATGTAAGATGCCAACGATCGACGTAAGCTATTCGGAACTTGAGACTCTGCTTGGTATAGAGTTCAAAGGAGACATTGCCAAGCTGGATGATATACTTGCTTTGGTAAAAAGCGAGGTTAAATTATTCAATCGCGGGGAAGACTCGATAAGCATTGAGATCAAGGATACCAACAGGCCTGACCTTTGGGGGATTGAAGGACTATCTAGAGCGCTAAGTGGATACCTAAAACAGAGAAAAGGGTCAAAGAATTACGTGATAGGCAAGCCAATAGTCGATATTTACGTTGATTCTCGCCTTGCTATAATTCGCCCTTTCATAGGCTGCGCCATAGTAAAAAACGTGAAACTCACTGACACGATAATTCGCGGATTAATGCACATGCAAGACAAGCTTGATCAAACCTATGGAAGGAGCAGACAGAAGACCTCGATTGGTCTCTATGATTTTAGCCTTATCGAGCCGCCTCTGAGCTACGGCGTAGCTAAGCCAGACGAGGTTAGTTTTGTGCCTCTGGGTTTCACGGAAGAAATGAGTTTAGCAGAAATACTTAAAAATCATCCCAAAGGCCTCGAATACGGGCACATTGTTGACAAGCACAGTGTATACCCAATCCTGATGGATTCCAAATGCAAGATCCTGTCTTTTCCACCTATCATAAACTCAAATGACCTCGGGAGAGTATCCGAGAAGACAAGACATGTACTTGTTGAGGTTACAGGAACCCAGCACGAAACAGTTCTGAACACGGTAAAACTTGTTTCTCTAGCGTTATGCGATCGCGGAGGCGATGCTTTCGCGTCAACAGTGCATTATTCAAAGGAACCCGAGCATGAAGTCTTGACTCCTGATTTTAGCCATAAGATCTTCTCTCTTGATATAGCATATGCAAACAAGATTCTTGGCTTAGATCTGACTGGCAAACACATGGCGGAATTACTCAAAACAGCAGGTTTCGGAATTGAAAAAATCAAAACCAACTCTGTTTTGGTACAAGTTCCGTGCTATAGGATTGATGTCATGCATCAAGTTGACTTGGTGGAGGATGTCGCTATCGCCTATGGCTACAACAATATTGAGCCCTTTTGGAGGGATTTGTCGACCACTGGTTATGCACGACCCGAGCAGCGTATGGTAAACACTGCACGTGAATTGATGGTCGGTCTCGGGTTCCAAGAAATACTCACATACACGATGAGCCGCCCTGAAAACTTGTTTGCCCGAATGAACCTTCCTGGAATAACAGGACTCGGAGATTGTTTAGTTGAAATCGCCAACCCGAAAGTTGCAACGATGACTTGTTTGAGAAACTGGCTACTTCCCAGCTTGCTGGAATTCCTCAGTAACAACCAGTCTATTGAGTTTCCGCAGAAAATCTTCGAACTGGGCAAAGTCACGGTTCTTGATGATTCCAAAGAGACTAAAACCAGGGATGAAGAGGTTCTGGCATCATTGGTGACACACCCAAGTGCCAATTTCAGCGAAATCAAATCTGCTTTGGACGCATTCTTCATGAATTTAGGTTTGACTTGGCAGATAGAGCCTTCAACCCATCCGACTTTTATCGAAGGACGTTCAGGCAAAGTAGTTGCCAATGAATCGACCGTGGGAGTCATAGGTGAGATTAGCCCTTTGGTGCTTGGCTATTGGAAGCTTGAAAACCCAGCAGCTGCATTTGAAATCAACATACAAAAGATTTTGTCTTTGAAGATGCAGTAGCTCCAGATCGTAGCGGAAAGTCTTTCCTGAAGAGTTAATTTTGACAAACGATTGAGTGATAAAACAAGCAGAAATATGTGGTGCAAAAATTTGAGGCTTAGCCTGTCGAACGGTATTTTCGCGAGAAAAACCTTGGAAGCGAACATCGCAGCACTCAGCGATTTGGGTTTTAAGAACTTGGAATTCAATATGAAAAGCGTGGAGGTTGAAGATGACCTCTCAATCTATCGAGCAAGAAGACTTATCGAAGAATATANNAAAACTGATGGGAGCAATCTTCAAGGAGTTGGTGCCATTCGCGAGAAGGTTGAATGTTAGATTGGCTCTTGAGAATTTGTCTTATGCTTCAAGTGGCTACGGAAAGAACGTGGCTGAAATAGAGGAGATATTTGGAATTATCGAGAATGAAGAAAGGAGCATAGGTTTTACGTTGGATTTCTGTCACAGCGAAGCCACGGGACAAACGTCAGCACTGATTGAAAGATTTCATGATCGCCTTTTGAATGTTCACCTAAGCGACCGGGCTCACAAACCGATCAATTTTGTAGCATCTAGCTTGCATGCCTTGGTTGACAAGCTTCGAGAATACAATTATGACGAAACTATAACGCTCGAGTTGAGCCAAAAATGCAAAATCGAAGAGGTTCAGAAGACAAAGAAGATAGTTGAAGAGATTCTTCGATATTAATGGAAACAGGGCATCAAAAGAAAAAATGGCGCGGGATGTGGGATTTGAACCCACGCGGCCTTTCGACCACAGACTTAGCAGGCCTGCCCCCTACCAGGCTAGGGCAATCCCGCCCTGTTTTCTCCTGATTTGGTAGGTTTTGACGGAGATGCTGATGTTGCCTGGACCCTGCCAAGTTTTCCACTTCATCTGCGCTTCCTCAGGAATATTAGGCTATCTCTCTGGCAGACATAGTCAAACCCGGCTTCCAGCAGGGCTATGATTTCTTCGGGTTTCTCGGCGACTTTGACTGTGAACTCGTCGTTAGCTGCTTCTCCAAATAGGGTGTGTTCGATGTTTATGTAGATCTCGGTTGTTTCGAGTTTTTTGTGGCCGAGGAAGTGCTGCACGTAGTATGGGTCCTTGGTTTGGTGGTAGAGTGTTGTGGCTTTCCAGTGCCTGAAGGTGTGGAAGGATATTCGCAATAATCTGGGGTTTTGAAGCGTTTGAGCTAGGCGTTTGCGGGTGTCTATGAAGGTGCTTTTCATGCTTTTCAGCGAGCCAGGGAAGACCTGCTCGCTTGTTTTAGGAAGGGCATTTATCATTTCTATGAGGGTTGAGCTGACTTTCCACATGCGCGGGTTGCTGCCTTTTTCGGGTTCGTTGAGTGTTATTACTCGTTTTTCTCGGTCTACGTCGATCCATTGGAGGCGTTTTGCTTCTCCTGAGCGCATGGCTGTTTCTTTCAAGACTTGAGTGAAGGCCGCGTTTTTCCTGTGTGATCCTGCGATTAAGGCGTCGAGTTCTTGTTCGGTGGGTATGAAGGGGAATTTGCGTGTTACTCTGCATTTTGGTTTCTCCCAGGTTTGCCCGGTGAATTTGAGGAATAGCGTGTAAGCGTTGATTACGTTTCTTTTGCGGTATGGGCTCCATTTTTGTTCTTTAGCTATGGCGGTCTTGACGGTTTCGGGATCTGATAGGTTGGCGCCTCTGGCTATTAAGCATCTTAGGCAGCTGCTGTGACACCTGATGGTATCGGCTGCGTAGCCTTGCTGCTGCATCCTCCAGGCGTGTTGGAGTAGTTTTCCTTTGGTTTCTATCACGTTTTCCGGAACTATGTTTATTGTTGTTTGTTCCGGCTCCAAATTTTTCGCTCCGCCAGCTGCGGATCTTGCGCATATTTGGCGAGTAATACTTCTTTCAGAATTGGCTTTTAATGGTTTGGCTAGGCGGTTTTCAAGGGNNTGGGCATTGGGGGTTGGCGCCGGCGGATCCATCTGGACCCGACTTCCCGCTGTTTTGTGAACCGGCTTCGCCAAATACGCTTGCGTCTTGGAAGCCAACCATTCCCCCGTTTACAGGCTAAGGAGCTCGTCTATCGCTTTCTCTTTGCTCTCGCGTTGCTGGCCTTTGCTGTGGTATTCGCCGCGGCATCGGCATTTGCACTTTTTCCTGTCAGTCTTTGCCATGAAGCATCTGCTGCTGCANNACGTCGAGAAACTGCTTCTCAAAACCGAACCTGCCCACCTGGACGCGGACGGTTGTTTTGTCTCCGTTTTCGATTGTCTGGTAGGCTCGAGCGGTTGAATGGCACGCTTTCGAGGCGTACTCTTCCATCTCCTTCCATTCTTCAACAATATTGACCAACGATTTCACCTTAAACTATGTCGTAGCCAGAAAATAAAAGAAATCTGGTGCCTCCAAGGAGACTCCTTCAGCGGCTCAGCAAGGAGTTTCCAGACTCGCAACGACGAGGAAACTAATATTCTATGTCAAAAATTTGGAGGACATAATCCTTCTCTTTGGAACAAATTGCAGGCTTAATTGCAATTCGTGCATATCGCAAGAGAACAGGCGGAAATATAGAATGCTGAGATTCGCTGATGGACCTCTTTCGATAGTTTTAAGCCGAGACAGCTCAATATTTATGCGTGGGTGAGGGCGAGTGTCATTTGAATATAACAGGTTCATTGGTAGGGCAGGCACTCTGCTTATCGTCTCGTCCGTTGTAGCTACACCGATAATCGTTGTAGCAGCGTTTTTCTTGGGGCTGTTCCCTAGCACCATTTGGTACACGCTTGTATTTTCTCTGTGGAGCTATTCCGGACAAATAATGTTCCTTGTCGCCATGAAGCGGTTTGGTGACTTTTATGAAGCTCGCGGCATATTCAAGAACGCGCTCTACGGGTTCATAGTTACCCTTGTGGGTTCGTTTGTGTTCATATTTCTCACTTTCGGGGTTTTATCATACATGCGAAACTTGATGGAATCCGCTCCCCCAGTGCCTGGCACGCCTCCTTTCACGTCTTTTATTGGGGCTTTTATGATTTTTCTTGTGGGCATTTGGCTGGGGGTATTTGTGCTTTCAGCGATTCAGGGTGTGTTCTATAGGCGTGCTTTTTATGCGCTTGCCGAGAAGTCAGGGGAAGGCAATTTTAAGCAGGCTGGCTTCTTGATGTTTTTGGGTGGATTGCTGGCGATAGTTGTTGTTGGTGCTTTGATATTCTTCGTTGGTTGGATATTCGCTGTGCTGGGGTTCTCTTCTATGAAGCAGCCTGCTCTCCAACCCTCCACTTCTAGGAGCTTCTGCCCAGCTTGCGGGGTCGAGAATGCTGGAGATGCTGTTTTTTGCAGTCAATGTGGCAACAAGCTGCGACAGGAACCAGTCTGAAAGGCGTCAAGCTTTTGCCTTGTCGCTGTCTTGCTATCCGTCGGACATTATCGCGTTGACAATTGCCAGCAGAAGGATTGATGCAGAATTGTCTGTGGCTACGTCGAGAAGGTTTTCTGCCGTGATCGAGTCGAGGGTCATTGCGAGGTGGGCTTTTGGTCGCAGCTCATAATCTGAAGCTCTAGACTCTACTTTGATTCGTTCGCGTTTTACCTCTTTCACATAGCCTGCTGTTTCTAGACAGTTCATCCTTTTGCTGATGCTTGCGTAGTAGGTTCCTCTGAGGTCCCTGCGTTTACTGACTTTCTTTTGCAACTCGCGTTTTGTCTGCGGACTAAAGGTAGCGAGGATTTCGAATATGGCGCGGTTTAGTCTGGCTTCTCTGCCTTTGAAAACGCTCAGCTCTGAGCCCTTGCGCTTCTTGGGCGCCACCTGGAATTTCGCCTTCTCCCCTGAAGCAGCGGGAAAACGCAAGAGCGCAGAACTCCCATATTACATATTCTATCCCCTTCGGGGGCGTTTTGGCTCGAGGCAAAATGTTTCTAGCGCTAGAAATGCCCAGCGCAATTTGTTTCCAGAGACCCTATTTATGCAGAATTCTATGTTTCATGGACAGGGCTCGGCTGCTGCCCGCGTTTTTGCCGTGTTTTTCGCGATGGCTTTCCCGCTTTTTCTAGCGCTAGCAACGTTTTTCCCTTCACATTTCTAGCATAGAGAAAGCAAGGAGCAGGCTGGAACTCTTTTTGCGGGGGCGCTTCCCCGAAGACAGCCTACTTGGCTCGTTTGAGTTTAGGTCTTTCTGTGAGTTTGTTTCTTGTAAACTTGACGTTGACAATTTCCTGCTCATTTGTGTCATGCTCGACCCATTCGACCTCAAAGTCTTTCTTTGACTTGGCCTCTACTTTCTCGTGAAGCCCAACTGGGAAGTTGACTGAGCAAACCCTGTAACGGTAGTTCTTTCCCTTGTACTCCTTGTTCACCCATCGAGATTGGAACCTGACCAATTCTCATCTCCACTATTTGCCTATTCTGAGCTTGGCGTCGGGGGTGGCAGCCAGACTGGTTTGTGGTCGACTATTTCCCGTTCCTGAGGCGGCTGGTACTGAAAGCCTAAGGCTGTGAAGACGCTGTCTTCTGTTTCGCCCGCGAGGACTTTGCCGTCTTTGATGAGGCCCTCGCTGTACTTGAGGCGCATGCCTTTGGAAATCGCGTAGCCGGCAAGCCACGTGTTATGCTCAGCTGAGCCCGTGCGAATCAGCAGGTTAATGCCAAGCGTCGATGTCTTAGCTCGGTAGAAGTCCACTTGGAAAAGCCCGTTTCCGTGGGGCACGTAGGCTTTGATGACGCTGTTTCCTGCGCAGCCAATCCTAGCCTTCGACCGCTTCAAGTCCTCAGATATCTTCAGCCATTCAGCATCACTCTTTGCGACAGCGATGAAATCAACGTCGTGGATTCTGGGTCTCCTGCGCCTGATGCTTCCCACAATCTCCAGCACTTCACAGTGAACGATTGCGGAGGCTTTGACCTGGTTAGCCACTTCTTCGGCTTCTTCTAGCGTGAGCTCTGCAATTATTGGGATTTCATGTTCTGGGAAGAGCGTGGCTTGCTTCTTCATCAGGC
>DUHG01000140.1:3350-3523 GCA_013330975.1 Candidatus Bathyarchaeota archaeon | reverse complement strand
TTTATCTGTTGAGGCGCTGGCTTCGGAGCTTTCGAAGGTCAAGCCTCTAGGCGATGGTGAGAAAGATTTGTCCTCTCAACTATCTAAGATGTTGTGTGACGACCCGCTCTTTGCTGCTAGCTTGTTGAGTGCTGCGAAGATAGATGAGGATACTGAGAAAGGTCTTTTTCCGC
>DUHG01000140.1:0-3303 GCA_013330975.1 Candidatus Bathyarchaeota archaeon | reverse complement strand
AGGCGTAGATTTCAATTTTTACAGAATTAAGCCCGAATCGGGGACAGTCGGGAAACCCAACCCTGAAATGTACACAAACATCGCTTGCTTTGGCGATAATGCCCTTGCAGCTAAGCGCCCTGAATGGATTTCCGTCTCAAAAGACGGGCCAGCATTCCGAACAAACAAGAGGTACAATCTGCGATGGGACGTCCTTTGTATGACGAATCCTGAGGTCCGCGAGTACAANNGCGTGTTGTTGGCAAGCCATTGTTTGTAAACTGTTTGCCTGATCCGTTGTTGGGCAAAGTCCGTTTTGGTTACGATTTCGAAGCTATGGCGGAGTACGCTGACTACTTCGTTATCCCCATGTTCTCAAAAGCATATCCAACTCCCTGGTATTGGGAAAGTATAGCCCGAGGTTTCAAGAGCTTCCTTAGAAAACCAGTGCTTGTGAACTTCTATGTGCGTGGTCCAGGCGAAACTTGGGATACGGTTGCGCCGACCAAACAAATCATGACGGTTGCAACGCGGGTAGCGCGAACGGGAATCGACGGAATTATCTTTCTGGCAGAAAAGGCAGACTACATCAGGGAATTCCAGAAAAATGCTGTTGCAGATAAAGAAATGCGTCAATTCCTCACAGATCATGGAGGCGACGAGGTTTTGGAACTCTTCAACAGATGGGAAAAGCTCGTTTGAGATAGCAATAATCTCTCTTTCTTGTAAACCAGACTGGTTCATTTAATTCTGCAGAGAATCTTGTCTTGTGTTCCTTAACCTAGTCATCCGAGTTCAGAATGTTGCTTTTTAAGCCTGCCTCTTCTATTCATCCCGGAAACTTTGGANNTATTAGAAAACTATATAATCGTTCTTGCTTTGTAGTCATTTCACTAGAAAAGGGAAACATTCAATGAAAATCACTTTAGTCAATCCTCCTTATCCATTGAAAGCCCATTCACATCCACCGTTTATCCCGTTGGGCATAGCCTATCTGGGCGCAGTGGCAGAAAAAGCGGGTCATGAAGTCAACGTCATAGACTGCCAAGCGGAAGGACTAGACTATTCTTCTTTTCGTCAAAGAATAAGCCAGCTGACCCCCGAAATCGTGGGGGTAACGGCTACCACCCTGCTCTACAGTTCTGCAAAACAAATAATCGCGATAGCAAAGGAAGTCCATCCGAATTGCATAACACTGCTCGGTGGATCCCACGCTAGTTTCTGGGATGAAAATGCTCTAAAGGAATGCCCCAGTCTGGACATAGTTGTACGACGAGAGGGCGAAGCAACTTTTCTTGAGTTATTGGTCAACCTGAAGAATGGCAGGGATCTGACGGGGGTTTTGGGCTCAACCTTCAGAAAAAGAAATGGTGATATCAGCAGGAACGGAGACAGACCCTTCATTGAAAATCTCGATGAACTCCCTTTCCCAGCATATCACCTACTCCCGCTTAACGCATTTCACAGAATGGGTAAAACCATCTTCCCCCTGACAACTAGTCGTGGGTGCGTCTACTGGTGCGATTTCTGCAGCACCGTTCGGATGTTTGGCAAAGGGTATCGAATGCGTAGTCCAAAGAACGTAGTCGATGAGATCCAAAAACTCCACAAAACCTATGGAGAAAGCCAATTCACCTTCTACGACGACGCATTTACAGTAAACCAAGAACGCACTGTTACACTATGTGAAGAGCTTAAGGCGCGAAAACTTGATGTTCATTGGGATTGCGAAACAAGAGTAGACATGGTAACCAAAGAACTGCTTAAGACAATGCGTGATGCGGGGTGCATGGCTGTATGGTTCGGCGTGGAATCAGGATCGCAGACAATCCTGGGAAAGATGAACAAAAAAATAAAACTGGAACAAACAAGAGAAGCTTTCAAGGCAGCACACGAAGTAGGTTTGATGACAATCGCTAGCACTGTAATTGGCTTCCCTGGCGAAACAGAAGAGACTGCTTGGGAAACAATCAATTTCATAAAGAAGCTTAATCCAGACGACATTGGATTCTATGTTGCAACACCCTATCCCGGTACGCCCATGTACGAGCTAGTTAAAGAAAAAGGCTGGCTAAGAATAACTGACTTTGACAAATACGACACCGCAACACCAACCTTTGAAACGCCGTGGATGACCATGGACAAGATTAGAGAAATTCGGTACAAAGCGCACCAGCAATTCTATCTGCGCCCTAGCTACGTTCTTCGGATGATTGGAAAAGGCGGAACATACGGGATCTCCGCCGTAAAAACTTCAGCAGCCTACTTGTTTAGAGCTTTGCATCTGAAACTCTCATAACTCGTCGCTTTCTTATATATCCCAGAGAAGCCAATACCAAGACGATAGCCAACAGCGACGCTCTGATTGAATCGACGCTCATTCCTATCGGGGAAAGCCCTAGAAACAAACCTGATAGGCCAGCGATCCCGAAGCTTAGTGCCACCGACAGAACAATCTCTTCTACTTTGTCCAGCTTGTTTTCTCTCGTGGCAAACAAAATACTGGTAAGGCAATAACCTGGCACAAGAGTTACAAAGACGAACCCAAAAGCATAATTAAGAAACACAAACGGAGAATCGCCGGGAATAATATATGCGAACAATGCTGTCAATGCAGTTATTATGAGAATTGTGGCGTACCAATAGTTTAGCTTCACATTTTGAGCCTTTTCTTGATTTGAAAAAATAAAGAAAGGAGATTTAAAGGAAGATCTTGAAGATCGGATGTGTTTCATCAAGCGGTCGTATATCTACGTCAGCCATTGCGGAGGCAACGTACGTATCAACTACAGCGACAGCGGGGAACACCCAGTCAGCTTGCTCCGCGGGTCCGAACATTAGCCAGTTTGCACCTACCGTCTGCATTATCGCGTTGGTGGCGGTCGTGCATCCTTTGCGGAATTCCTTGGCAACATTCGCTTTGACCCAGCCCATTGTTGTAACAACGTTTCCGGTTCCCAAGCCAGTGGGGTGTCCAAACTTCTCTTTGATATAGTGAATCGCGCGAACAGCAGTTCCCATGTCAGGAGCGAACGCGGGGATAGCAGTATCAATCAATGGTTTTGTAATTCCAGCTTTATCTGCTAGAGCAAGAGCTTCGTCCAAAACTTTCATTTTCCCGTCAAGACTGTTATCCTTGGGATTGTCAGCGAGCACAATTGAAGCTTTGATACCACTTTCCTTCAGCTTCACAAGTTCCATTTCTGTAACGCCTTTGTAGACCGAGTTGTACAAGCACCGATCTTGCAGTCCCATTTTCTTGGCCATTTCTGCGGCTGCCATTCGTGTTCTTGGGCTCATCGCATCCAGCATCAGTACAGCATC
>DUHG01000091.1 GCA_013330975.1 Candidatus Bathyarchaeota archaeon | reverse complement strand
TCTTGTCCTTGTAACTGCCCATTCCGCCTGTGTTTGGTCCTTTATCGTCGTCGAAGGCGCGTTTATGGTCCCGGGTGTCTGGCAAAGGAACAAGATTCTTGCCATCACAAAAAGTCTGAAAGCTGGATTCTTCCCCTTCAATTTTTTCCTCAATTATCACTCTGCCATACTGATAGTTCGACATGAAATGTTCGAAAAGTTGGTCCCTTGTTGCGAAGTGATCTCCCCAAACACCTACGCCTTTTCCTGCGGTGGGTTTATCGGGTTTAACGACTGCTTCGTTGTTAAGCTCGTCTAGCCAAAGATAGACTGAGCTCCTAAGCTTGTTTGAGTCTTCGCCGTTTTCTGGGTCAAAGATCTTGAAGCGTGGGTTTGCTTCAGGTACGATTTCTTGGAAGAGCAAGCGCTGCTGGACTTTGCTTGCTTCTATCGCAGATTCCTGCTTCGGGCATATAACGGGTATATCTGTTTCTTTTTCGACAAAGTCACGCACACCCTCGATGATGGGCTTCTCTGGGCCAACAATGGCAAAGTCAATTTCGTCTCTATTGTTTTTGGCGAACTTGCAGATTGACTCAACGTTNNACTTTGTAATTTGCGCTTCTGCTGAAAACGTCAACTATAGCGGTTTCTCTGGAACCATAAGCAACTACAAGTATGCCTACCCTTTCCATCGGTCACACCGTGATTGTTTAGAAGAAATGACTGTGAAGCTTAATTTGCTTTGCCGCCTGCTCAGCAGGAAGGTTCTTCTGTCTCGTATATTCTTCCCTTTTCCTCATATCCATTGAGGAACTTCGCTTTCATCTTGTCAGCTAACTCTTGAGCGAGAGGTGTGGGGTAGTCTCCAGTTATGCAGGCAATGCATAATGAGTTCTTGGCATCTCCGGTGGCGCGGATTAGCGAATCAATTGACTGATAGCACACAGCGTCCGCTCCGATGATCTTGCTTATTTCCTCAGGATTGTGCCGCGAGCCTATTAGCTGTCTATATGTTGACATGTCTATGCCATAGAGGCACGGACCAATTATACGCGGGAAAGTCACGAACATGTAAACTCGTTTAGCGCCAGCCTTGCGAAGTTTCTCAATTATGATCTTGGTGGTGTCTCCGCGGACGATGCTGTCCTCTGTAACTATGATGCGTTTTCCTTCGACCTTAGAGCCTAGGATGTTCACCTTGCGATCGATCGTGGAAAAACGTTCATTGTTTAGGAGTATGAAGGCTCGTTCGGTCACATAACGGTGTCGACGGTTTGCCCGTTCCCATCTCAAACCTGAGGCCTCGTGAACCCCCATTGCGGGGTCATCACCGGTTTCAGGCACTGACAAAATCAAATCTGAGTCTTTGACAATTTCAGGGTATTCTTTCACAAGATTTCTGCCAAAGTCCTCTCGGATTTCGTATACATACTTGCCGTTGAATCTTGAGTCAGGTCTGGCAAAGTAGGCGTATTCGAAGGNNTTTTTGTCCGGGCTATATCCGCCACAGAGAGGTTTGATTCCATGAGAATCTTTGAAGGCAAAGAGATCCCCTGTTGTTGTTATTCCAACTACTGAAAACGCACCGTCTAGATCTTTCATAACCGTCCGAACAGCGGATGCGAAGTTTTTCTGCTTCACTATTTCACGTAACAGTTTCTGGCACACAACATCCGAGTCACAGTTGCACACGAAATTTGGATTTTCTTCACTTACTTCTCGGCTAAGCTTTTGAGCGTTGACAATGTTTCCATTGAAGGAAATCGCAATTTTGACTCCATAATTTTCAGCCGTCATAGGCTGCGTTCCCTGCAATATCGAGTGATCATCACCTTTGCCTGAAGTTGAGTAGCGAACGTTTCCAATCCCTATGTAACCCGGAAGGCGTCCAAACCACTCGTGAATTGCACTTGTCTTCAGCTTCGGCACTAAATCTAGACTTTTGTGAGCATAAAATTGTCCTTGACTGTATGTCATAAACCCGTGAGACTGATGTCCCCGATGATTTTGAGACCGAAGTCCCCAGTAAATGGCCGGGAACACCGGTTGTTTTTCATAATTTATTGCACCGAAAATGCCACAGCCTATATTGGATTCCCCTCAATTACGAGTAAGACTCAGATAAGAAGGAGGTTTATACGCCTTTAGTACATTTTCAACTAAAAAACACGTTCACTTTAACAGAATTGGGTCGATAGACACAATTATTGGAAACAAGATACTGCTATGGTGTAAGGCGCACTCTGTCTCGTGGGTATAATGTCACTTCGCGGATGTTCTTCTTCCCCGTTAACATCATCGTAAGTCTTTCCAAGCCAATTGCCCAACCGGCATGAGGGGGCATGCCATAATCAAAGTTCTGAAGGTGATGCTTGAAGGCATCAGGATTCAAACCCTGTTCCTGAAGTCTTTTTGCCAAGCTTTCCTTTTCAGCTATGCGGGTTCCACCAGAAACAAGCTCTATCCATCTCCACATTAAATCAAAACCTTCGCAGAGTTCAGGCTTGTCGTCTCTTGCTTTGATGTAGAACACTTTAGATCGTGTTGGCCAGTCAACTATGAAGTAAAATTCAGGATGAAGCTTTCCCAAGACTCTAAATGCTTCCGTTGGTATATCCTCACCCCAAGGAATTGCCACACCTTGTTTTTCCAGCTCATTGACGACTTCATCGTAGGTCAGGCGTTTGAAGGGCACTTCAGGAACTGTCAGCTTGTGCTTCAGGATGGATAGTTCTTCTTTGCATTTCTCCTTGACGATTGTGCAAACGTGCTGAATACACTGTTCCAGAAGGGTCATTACATCCTTCGCGTTGGCAAATGCTTGCTCTATGTCAACGGATACAAATTCACTCAAGTGTCGTCGTGTATGCGATTCTTCTGCCCTGAAGAAAGGACCAACTTCAAAAACCTTTTCGAGACTCATTGTTAGCTGTTCTTTGTACAGCTGGGGACTCTGAGCTAGATACGCCTTCTCCCCAAAATAGTCAACTGCGAACAAGGCAGCACCGCCCTCAGTCGCTGAGGCAATAATTCTTGGCGTGTGAACTTCTAGAAAACCCCTTTCGAAAAGAAACTCCCGAATCGCCTCCAAAGCTGTGTGTTGAATCTTGAACACTGCAATATTGCGTTCTAGGGTTAGGTCTAGCGCTCTCGCATCCAACCGAGTCTCAATGTTTGCCGGTGTTTTGCCTGTGACATCAAGAGGAAGCTGGCAAGAAGCAGTGCCCAGAATCTTAATTTCTTTAGGTATGACTTCAATGCCTCGAGGGGTCATTGTTGTCTTCCTCACGGTTCCTTTCAATGCAATACTGAATCTCTTCTGAAGGCACTCAGACCTAGAAAGGACATCCGCGCCTACTCTCTTTTTTGGTATGGTAATCTGTACTGTACCTTCCCTGTCCTGAAGTATAATGAAGCGGATTCCACCTAGATCGCGAATTTCTTGAACCCATCCAAAGAGAGTGACGTCCAACCCATCAAGTTCAGGAGTTATTCGAGAGGAATAGTGTGTTCTTGTCCAATCATCGATTGCATCCAAGTTCATGATGGCGTGCTCCTCTAGTCTGCGAATTCAACGCGCAAAGACATCTTCCGAACTTTTTGGGCTATTTCCTTTAGCGCTCTAATGTCAAAAGGAAGTTGTCCGCCGCGCTTTCTCTTTAGGATGACTCTGGTCTCGGTTGTTCCATCAGGAAGCCAAATCGTGTTTATTGTTAGGATGCTAAGGGGTATAAACAGGTCTTCAAGAAACTTCCGATCATCAACACCTTGCTCCAGAACACGAACAGATTTCCCTGTTTCATCACCTATAGCCTTAACGATTTTGCCGCCATAGCCAAGAAGCCTCGGCACATCGCCACGCCCCACAATTACCGCCAAAGTCTTGTTGGCGTCGACTGCTTTGTAAAAACACACATTTTGCAGGGACGGATATTTCTCCTCAAGAGACAGCAGNNCACTTTAGGCATAGCATGCCACTCTTTAGGCAGAAACTACATAGTTCCGTCTTCATTAGAAGACCTCCCTCGCAAACAAACCAGAGAGCAGCGCTATTTGCTCACGGTATGGGCTATCGCTGTAGGGTAATTTCAATAGTGCTTACGTTGCTTTGTGAACTGCCTTCTTCTCTCGCTGCAAGTTGGTCGGTTCCTATTCCAACACTCTTAACTTTTACGTCGGGAAGAAATCTGCGCCTGACAACTTCTGCAACGTCTATGGCACGGATTATGGATCTTCCTCGCGCTCTGATGCTTATTTCTTTTGCCCCGCCGTGGAAGAGAGTAATGCAAGCAAGCACATAGTTCATCACTGGCTTTGTTCCGACCAACACTGAATTGCTGTCCGGCATGCAACGCTTTGCTCCTAGTCATCGTTTGGAGGCTTCTTTAGTTTTTTTATCCGTGAATAAATAGGTTGTGGTATGTCTCTGCAATTTCAACGAAAATGCTAAGAATTGACGTTAAAGAGAATTCTAATGCTCTTTGCATAGGTCAAATTTTAAATAGCGCTAAAATTGTAAAGCTTTACCTTAACAAACTATTAGGGGTTTGAATTGGAACCATTAACCAAGCGCTCGGTTCAGCTTCTTAAAACACTTTACAAAAAAGGAAAATCGACAAGTAGCTACACTTTGCGTGTCAAACAGGATGAACTATCTCAACAGCTTGGCATAAGCAGACAAGCACTAAACGTGCATTTACGGAAACTCAAGAACTCTGGTTATATTCGCACGGGCAGAGGCTTCATAGACGTTACAGAAAAAGGACTAAACGCCTTGGGCGTGTCAACCGCTCCTGCTTTTATCCTGCTGAAGATAGCACCTGCAAAA
>DUHG01000050.1 GCA_013330975.1 Candidatus Bathyarchaeota archaeon | reverse complement strand
AGCTCAGCATCAATCGGTGCTTCAACTGGACTCAGCCCTTTTCTATGAATTTCCAAGATATGTTCCGACATTTTTCCATCCGCCTCCTTGTTTGGGATGTCTCTGAGGACGAAGATCAAGTCAAACCTGGAGAGAATTGTTACGGGTAAAGAAATGTTCTCCGCGACTGTGCGATGGGGTTCATATCTACCCAAAGCCGGGTTAGCTGCGGCCAGAATAGCTGTTCGAGCGTTCAAAGTGGCCACAATACCGCCTTTGGCTACTGAAACGGTATGTTGCTCCATGGCTTCGTGTATTGCAACCCGGTCCTCTGGACGCATCTTGTCCATTTCATCAATGCATGCTATGCCTTTGTCAGCCAAAACCAGGGCGCCTGCTTCAAGACTCATGCTTCCTCCCTTCTCCCTTATCACCGCTGCCGTCAGCCCAGCGGCCGTCGTTCCACGTCCAGAAGTGTATAATCCGCGTGGTGCAATTCTTGCAACGTATTGCAAAAGCTGTGATTTTGCTGTGCCTGGATCGCCAATTAACAATGCGTTCATCTCTCCCCTAACGGTAATATCGGGCAATTGCTTCGAAACACCCCCAAAGAGGAGATACATTATAGCTTCCTTGATGTGCTCATACCCATAGATCGAGGGCGCGATTGAACTCATTATCTTCTTATGAACCAAAGGATCTTTGGCGAGTTCAAGAATTTTCTCTTCCTCTTCAGGCGAAGGCGGGGATGTTTCAGGTTCTTTCCCCAAGACTTCGAGAGAGTTGGCATCAAGATGCAGGATAAATGTTCGCAGTTTGCCGATTCCTGGGCGCGAGGGCGCTACCGCACGGACTGCACCAACCACAGAAACGTGATCTCCCGGTCTTGCCAAATCTACTATTTCGCTTCCAACCAGTTTTACGTTTAACGTGCGCGGGAGTTGCCCCGGAGGTAAGTCTTCAGGCCTTTCTTGCAGGCGCAAGTCTTGGGAATCAATGAAAGATGACTCATCTTGAACGAACTCAAAAGGACCCTTCTGCCTACAAGAAGGATCACTGCACTCAAAAGGTGCTCTCAAGAACGAGCCTGTCTGCTCAACCCGTGATACTGTACCACACCTTTTGCATTTGAACGATGCCTGCATAACCATAGGGCGAACTGGCGTTGCCCGCACTACGATTCCTTCGATCATGACTAGTTTTCCCATCTGTTTTGATCCAAGCCTACGCAGCTGCTCTTTCCCAAGAAGTCTCACAATTCTGACGGTTGTCTTTTCCATCTTCTCAGCATATTCGGCATCTTCAATTCCCAATTGCGCGTAGAGTGCGTTATCAGCATGTGGGAGAAACTCGTCCGGTTTGTCCAGCAGCTTTCCAGCTAGCGCTTCATCAAAAGCGAAGAGTTCCTCAAAATCAACTGTGATGGATTCCCTTCCGGTCAGAGCCATCTGTGAGATTTTCTGACGATATTTCTTCCTCTTGAAGAATTCTTGAAAACGTTCCTGCGGATCGACCGTTTCTGTCTTCTTTGCCATTGTAATCACGTTTTAACTTCATATTCTTGGATGTTATTTCTCCATTCGTCAACTATCTTGGCGAGTTTTTCGTAAACGAGTCTCTCCTCAGCCGTCATTTTTTTCACGACTTGATCAGCCTGTGACGGTCCAGAAGAGAGTGCAACAATCTTTTTCAATCTAGAATTACTAATGTCGCGTCCTAGTTGTTTGGCTTTCTCGTATTCCTGCATTTTCTCAGGTTGCTTCAGCACTTCTTTTTTCAACTGAGCAATGTATCTGCGTAGTTTAGGGTAGAAGTCCTCTTGAAGCTCCGCAATCTGTCCTGCAACTTGAACACGTTCTTTCCATTGTGCCTTGTAGATGTCAGATGCGCTAAGGCAAAAGTCCTCGCGGAAATGAACAATTCCTGCTTCAACAAGCTTCTTGGCTATCCAGTAGTGAATTTCATACTCATTTCCTTCCTCGAAAGGACCCACTGCCAATCCTGCGAGTTTAATTTCCGCTTGATTTCTGTTTGCGACGATCTTGGCAAGCGAATTTTCAAAACGGAAGTCCAAATCCTTTATCGTGAGAGACATATGTTTCCCCATTCCCTTTTGGCTTTTCACCCTTTCGGGGGTTGATTAGATTGTCAGAAGAATAGTTTAAAGATTTAGATTCAACAAAAGGTTTGCACTGAAATCGTTTTGAAAGAGTGTGAAAACTATGGCCATAGCCCAAGAGTCTTCAATGCATGGGCTACTCTTCCAACGCCAAGCATCAATGCGGCTATCCTCATTTCGCTTTCTTCTTTCTTTGTCAATTTGTAAACATCCTCAAAAGCCTTGGTAATCTTGATCTCCAGCTTCTGATTTACCTCGTCAAGTGTCCAGTGTTCTCTTGTAAGATTCTGCACCCATTCAAAGTAGCTAACCGTCACTCCCCCACTGTTGGCCAGTATGTCTGGAATCAGCCAGATACCTTTCTCATAGAGCACCTTGTCTGCATCTGGGCTGGTAGGTCCATTTGCTCCTTCAGCCACAATTTTCGCGCGCACTCCGTCTGCATTTTCTCTGTTTATCTGGTTTTCGATTGCGGCAGGAACCAGAATGTCGCACTGCGCCTGGATTAGATCAGCGTTTGTTATGTCTGCGCAGTCTTTGTAGCCTTTTACGGTTCCAGTCTTGTTCTTATGTGCACGAACTTTGTATGGGTTCAAGCCTTCCTTGCAATAGATTCCACCTTGCGAATCGCTTACTGCAACGATTTTGCAGCCCATATTGTGGAGTATGCTGGCTGCATTGTATCCGACTGTTCCAAAACCCTGAACAGCTACTGTTGCTCCTTTGAGTCTGGAATTTAATTTTTCAGCAGCTTGTCTAATGCAGTAGGACAAACCTAAGGACGTCGCGCATATTCTTCCTTCTGAGCCACCTATTTCGACCGGTTTGCCTGTGACGCTTTCGGGTATACTGTATCCCTTCAGCTGGCTATAGGTGTCCATTACCCATGCCATCGTTTGCTGGTTTGTATAGACATCTGGCGCAGGAACGTCCCTGTGCGGCCCCAGATAGTCGGCAATTAGGCTGATGTACCTTCTTGTCAGTCGCTCTGTCTCGTTCAGTGACAGTTTCTTGGTGTCGCATTTTACCGCTCCTTTTGCGCCTCCATAGGGTAGCCCAATTATGGCGCATTTCCAAGTCATCCACATCGCTAGGGCGGTAACATCATCCAGCGTGACATCCGGGTGATATCG
>DUHG01000124.1:5540-5906 GCA_013330975.1 Candidatus Bathyarchaeota archaeon | reverse complement strand
CTTGACCTTCGCTCAGGGAAGACTTAAAGGACTCCAAGTCATGCCTTCGAAAACTGCCTCTAACAAGTCTGGAATTTATCTGCTTCTTAGCGGCGATGAAGCCGTAGCAAGAGGCGCAATAGAGGCAGGAGTCAGAGTAGCTGCATCCTATCCGGGAACACCATCGACTGAAATTCTAGAGTCAATTGCAGAAGCCGCAGCAGATTTTGACATCTACGTGGAGTGGAGCGTTAATGAAATAGTTGCCATGGAGGTTGCCTCAGGCGCTTCGATGGCTGGTGTCAGGAGCATTGTCTCGATGAAACATGTTGGACTCAACGTCGCTGCCGACGCTGCTATGACACTTGCCTACACAGGTATCGAAGG
>DUHG01000124.1:0-5529 GCA_013330975.1 Candidatus Bathyarchaeota archaeon | reverse complement strand
GAAGACAACGCTTCAAGTGTTGGAATAGTGGGATCGGGCATAGGTTACTACTATGCGAGGTCAATACTTGACTCAGAAAACTTCTCATGGCTGAAACTTGGAATGGTCTATCCCTTTCCCAGCGAATTGGTTAGAAAATTCTCCAATAACGTAAACAAAATGCTCGTGGTTGAAGAACTCAGACCATACGTTGAGAATAGTCTAAAATGCGTGCGGATTGAGGTTCTCGGAAAGGAAAAACTGGAGCTGGATGAGATCGGTGAATTTACTCCAGACAAGATTCGAGAGGCTTTTGCTAAATTAGGCCTTGCTGAGAAGGCTGAAACACGTCCAGAGCTGGACTTGCCCGCCAGACCACCTGTGCTTTGCCCTGGATGCCCCCACCGGGCTTTCTACTATGCGCTAAATGCCGCTAGTCAATTCGTAAGCTGTGACCCAAGAAAATGCACAGGCTGCGATGTGTGCGAGTACGTCTGCTCCAGCGAAAAAGAGAAAACTTTCAACCCAACAAAATCTCGCATTAGAGCCATAAGACTTAACACTTTGTCCAACTTGGCCGTCGCCTGCAGAACATGCAAAGATGCGCCATGCGTCGTTGCCTGTCCAAAAGATGCTCTTCGATTATCTTTGGAAAACAGAACAATAGCAGTTGATTCCAAAAAATGCGATGGATGCGGGTGGTGTATCGCTGCTTGCGAATACGGCGCCGTGACAATGCATCCTGATACTGGGAAAGCAATAATATGCGATACGTGCAATGGCGCACCTGAATGTGTCCAATGGTGCCCTGAAGGAGCTTTAAGCTTCAAGGGAAAAGCAAATGACAAAGTAGTCACCGGAGATATAGGCTGCTATACTCTGGGCTTCCTGCCTCCTCTCGAGACTGTTCAGACATGCCTCTGCATGGGCGCTGGAATATCTCAGGCAGCAGGGCTAAGTCATGCTGGCATAAAAGAGAAGATCTTCGCTGTAATTGGCGACTCAACTTTCTTCCATGCGGGAATGCCTGGATTGCTCAACATAGTCTACAACAAATCCAATGTCTGCGTCATTATTCTTGACAATCACGTTGTAGCCATGACAGGACACCAGCCAACACCCGGCTCTGGAAAAAACCTTCTTGGAGAAGCTGCGAAAGCGGTGAGACTGGAAGACGTTGCCAGGGGTTTAGGGATAGAAAAGATTGAGACTGTCGATCCCTATGACCTGCGTAAAACCACGGCGGTGGTTAGAGAGATGACGAATTACATAGGGCCTTCTGTCATAATTGCTGAGCGTCCGTGTCCCTTAAGGATAGAAAAGGGACCAATTAGGGAAATTCTGAAGGATTGCAACAAGTGTGGACTATGTGTTGAAGCCTTTGGGTGTCCGGCAATCTTTCTTTCGTCAGACCGCGCTGAAATCGATCCAACCCTGTGCTATGGCTGCGGAGTTTGTGAGCAAGTCTGTCCGCTCGAGGCAATAAGGAGGAAAGAATAGTGAAGCTGGATGTGGTCTTCTCAGGCGTTGGAGGACAGGGAGTCGTCGTGCTTAGTGACATTTTCTGCGAGGCAGCACTTGCGAGCGGATATGACGTCGCCAAAGCTGAGGTGCACGGAATGGCACAGAGAGGGGGCTCAATCATCGCGCATGCCAGAATTGGTGACAATGTCCAAGCGCCTCTGATTGAGCGAGGAAGAGCTGACGTTCTTCTCGGCTTCGAAATGCTTGAAACTGCACGAACAATACATATGCTCAAGCAGGGAGGAACAGTTGTACTGAACGCAAAATATCTGCCCCCCAACCTCTCTTATCTCGTTGACGCAGAACCATTGAATTACAGTAAAATCCTCTGCATGATAAAGAGAAACACTGGTAGGGTCCATGAAATTGACGCAGTCAATATGGCCGAAAAGCTCGGCAATCTTCTTGTTGTTAACACAATCCTCCTCGGGGCTCTTTCGGCTCTGCCAGAAAATCCAATAGATCGCAAAATGTTTGAGGAGGCAATTTCAAAAAGGTTCAAAGAGAAATACATTAAGGTCAACCTCCAAGCGTTCGAATTTGGAAGGAAAGCTGTGACTTTAGGATAAACTTATAAACAAATTTGTTAGATCTGTAAAGAAAAAAAGGAGAAAGTGCAAAATTGAATAACAGAGTGATCGCTGCTCTCGCAATCATAATCATAATTGCAGTTGCATCTGTCTCAGTATGGTATTTTTGGCAACCATCTGCTGACAAAGTTGTCAAAATAGGTCTTGTCGCCCCCTACAGCTCCCCCATCGGTCAAGACATGGATCGGGCTGCAAAAATGGCAGTTGATGAAATCAATGCTGAAGGAGGAATATGGGTCGAAGAATGGAATGCATATGCCAAGATTGAACTGGTTATCGCTGACACAAAGAACGACGCACCTGACAACGCCGTCACACCTGTCGAACGCGCCGTTTTGGTGGACAAAGTAGATCTGCTAATCGGTGGATATGCAAGCTCAGGAACGCTAGCAAATGAGAAAATAGCCATTGACAACAGAGTCCCATACATAATTACTGGCGCTTCAAACCGTCTTGTAACCAGAAGAGGTCCACAAGCCAATTACGGAGGACTTCCAGTTGGCGATCCGAACAGGATAGAGGATGCTGAAGGAATGAGCTACGTCTTCCACTACTGCACTACAACATACCACTATAGCAAGACCGTTGTCGATTTCTTTGCTGAAGTCATGAAGCCAATCATTGACCAGGAATATGGTTTCGCTGCTTCTCGACAGTTTAGACTTGCAATACTCTATCGCAATGACGCCTTTGGAAAGGGAGTTGTTGATGCTACAAAATACTGGATCGGTGAAGAAAGCCTACCGATGACAATAGTCGCAGAGAGGCCGGTTGAAACATCTACGATTAACTTCCAAGCTGACCTTTCAGCGGTCAAAGCCACTAACCCCGACGCTGTTTTCGTAGTAGACAACCCTGACAGGACGCCGGACATAATAAGCGAAGGATTGACAGCTGTAAATCTCAAGAGCGTTTACATTGTTATAGAAAACAATGAAGACCCCGCATTCTTCGAAAATCTCGGACAAACAGGAGCAGGTCAACTTCTTGAATCTAAATTTGCTCCTTTTGCAGGACCACCATATTACTTGCCGGCTATGGACGACTATGTTGTCAACTTCAAGGCGGAATACAACACGATACCTGGAATGATGGGTGCTGACACATACGATGCATTCTATATAGCCAAAGATGCCATTGAACGTGCTGGAACAGTTGACAAGGAAGCAGTTAGGGATGCAATTGAAGCAACGAACATGGATCAGATGCTAATAATGACAGAAACTGGCAAAATTGTATTCAGCACTGGTACAGACTATCATGAAATTGCACCAGTAACTTTCATCGAACAGTTGGTATGGACCGAAGCAGCGAGTGAATTGCGCGCAGAGATTGTTTGGCCAGAGAGTGTCCCAGGCGTGGGAACTATCCAACAGAAAGAGTTCACATTGCCCGAAGGTTATCAACCTGGAACTGCATGATCTGAAAGCGCCTTCCCCCAATTTTTTCCTTTTAATATTTTTGGCATATTCTTAAATATAGATCTTTAAGAAAATATGGAAGTCAACCCATTCAAAACAGGTTGAGCCAAACATGGACCCCGCTTCACAAATCATAGAAATAATCCTCTGGGGAGTAGCAACTGGAGGTGTCTACATTCTTCTGGCGGTGGGTCTCAACCTTATATTTGGCGTCATGAAACTCGTGAACTTCGCGCACGGTGAACTTCTAGTACTAGGCGCCTATGTGAGCTTCGCCGCGACAACCGCCCTTGGCATAAATGCTTACCTCGGAGTCCTTGTCTCAATGGGTGTCATTGCGCTTGTCGGCGTAGGGGTCGAAAGACTCGCTTTCAGGAAAGTTATGGGAACTGAAAAACTAAACGAAATAATAATCAGTCTGGGTCTAATCTACGTTTTCTCTAGCTCTGCTGTATTACTATGGGGTGACAAACCAAAGAAAATTCCAAGCCCATTCGGAAACCAAGTCTTTCCAATCACGGGCAGCGTTTTCATGAGCTACGACCGAATAATAGCAATGTTAATGGTGGTTGTTCTACTTGTGGGTCTCTTTCTACTCGTCAAGAAAACAAAAATAGGACTAGCAATGCGCGCAACAAGCCAGCGCAGCGACACTTCAATGCTTATGGGCATAAACGTTAACCGAGTCTACATGATCAGCTTCGCCGTAGGCGCAGCCTTGGCTGGCGCCGCAGGGGCTCTCTTCGGGATGATCTTCTCCTTCGACCCTTATCTCGGCGGATCGCTCACGGTAAAAGCTTTTGCAATAATAATTCTGGGCGGTCTCGGAAGCCTGCGAGGAGCGGTTATCGGTGGTCTGGTGTACGGCATTGCGGAATATAGTGCTACAATCTTCCTAGGTGGAATCTGGCCAGACGCCGTGGCTTTTGCCATTCTAATTGCGGTACTTGCGCTCAAGCCAACAGGTCTATTTGGTGAGAAGGGGGAGTAGCATGTTTTCCAAACGAGACCTGGCAGAACTTATCCGAAACAAAAAATTCATAGCAAGCGTAATTGCCATTACTCTGATTGCAGCTATTCCAGCATTTCTCGCTGGACCTTACGCCTTGAGAATCTTGACTTTGGTGGCAGTCTTCACAATATATGCTTCAAGTTGGAATCTTCTCGCCTATTCAGGACAAGGCTCACTAGGGCATGCCCTATTCCTTGGAATAGGAGGCTTTGGTTCCTCCCTGATCGCGATCAACCTAGGAGTTCCCCCATTGTTGGGGCTTCTCCTCGGAGGCTTGTTCGCAGCCATCATCGGGCTGCTAATAGGGCTTGCATGCGTTCGCCTCAAGGCTTGGTTTCTGGCTATGGTGACCTTTGGGGCATCAGTAATAGCAGTAGCAATAGTTAGTGAGTATGATAACGTATTCCACGGCATTCTAGGCTTTCCACCGCCTACCATTGTACCACCAGGTTATCCATTCTACCTTCTGGCGATAGTAACCGCGTCCTTGTCCGTTTTCTCAATCTATCTCATAATGAATTCCAAGCTCGGTCTAGCTTTCAAAGCCATCCGCGAAAACGAAATGGAAGCGCGAATGATCGGAATACACACCGCTAAATACAAGCTTCTGGCGTTTGTGATAAGCACATTTTTTGCAGGGATTGCCGGAGGGTTGTATGTTCAAACTCAGAGCTATGTCGACTCTTCGGTTTTCTCCGCAGACAACTCATTCAAGCCACTAATGATGGCGGTAATAGGTGGTCTGTGGACAATTGGAGGACCGATAATTGGAAGCGCAGTCATAGTTGCCATCGACGTGTTCTTGCCTAGCATGGATAAATTCCTTCAACCAGTCCTCCATCCTCTATTTCCAGCAGTCAGCGCTGTGGGCCCACCGTTGCGCTTGCTTGGCTTGGGATTATTCCTGGTACTTGTCGTTATCTTCCTACCAAAAGGAATAATTTCGCTCTTGCCAAAAGTAACAGCTTTCTTCCGCGAAGAACCAAAAGGGAAGAACAAATGA
>DUHG01000070.1 GCA_013330975.1 Candidatus Bathyarchaeota archaeon | reverse complement strand
CCCATGAGTAGTTTATGCTCGTTTCTTCCAGCAAGTATTGTCTGGTATATGGGATTTTGTCTGTGAGTTATGCACTTGATCTCCACTATCGGTTGCTCTCGGGCCTTGTCAACTATGCCTGTTAGGTCTAGAAATGGACCTTCAATTGCTTTTTCTTTGATTATTCGTCCTTCAAGTACTATCTCACTCTCCGCTGGAACCTCCAGGTCAATGGTTTTACATTTAACCAAATCCGTTTTCTCCAGAGAATTTGCCATTCCTAGCTCGTCAACACCCATAGGCAAAGTGGTCGCAGCCGAAAGCAGAACGGCAGTTGAATTTCCTATGCAAAAAGCCACATCCAGTTCACCTCCAGCCTTCTTAAGGGCTGAATCGGTTCCTCTGTTTTCTACGATTCTTGCAACAAAACGGTTTTTGTCAAGGAGCATTAGCCTGTGGAAGCACATGTTTCTGCTTTTGTACTCTGAGTCTCGTACAATGGCAATTGCTGAGGCTATGTATTTTCCCCCATCTTTTACTGTATATCTCATTATTGGAAGTTTCATCAAGTCAACTTTTTTTTCAATTACTTCCTGACATTTTCCTTTGCCTGCGACCTCCGGAGTAGAAGATTTTTCTATAGCTTTGGATAACTTGGTCAGCAATTGCGTTTTTTCTATGCCAAGCGCTTTACATACGAGATCTTTTGATGATAATAGTCCTGCAACGACTTGCATTTCAGACTCTTTAACTTTTTCAAATAAGACTGGCTTCTCGCCTAGCGCCTCAATAATTCCCGCAATCTCATATTCAGTTGAGGTCTCTTTCTTTATTTTGGTTAGCAGTCCTTTCTCTTCAAGTTGCTTTATGAATTTCCTTAAGTCCATTGTTCTGATCCCCTTTCACATAACTATGCAGTTTATCGCTGAGTTTTTTAAATTCCAATTCTAGTAATTAGGACTTCATAGCCCTCTTTTCTTATGGCTTTCGCGACTCTATTTTGCAGAGTTTCTCCAGGAGTTAGAGCTGTCATGCATCCTCCGCCACCGCCTCCAGTCAGCTTTGCGCCGTAAGCGCCTTGCTTTGTCGCTATCTCTACTAAGTGATCTAGAACGTTATGGGACACTTCGATTTGCTGTAGCAACCTATGGTTATCGTTCATTAGATTCCCGACTTCTTTGAGATCAAACTCCAGTAGTGCTCTTTTGCCTGCAAAAGCTAGTTCTTCTGCCTGTCGAAATAACTCGTTGTACTTGTCGGGATTTTTGCGCTTCCTTTCTGCAACGCCTTCGACCATTGTTTTCGTGTTGGCTACAATTCCACTGCTACCTATTATGATATCGATGGGCTCGCTTATGTGGAGGTTTTCTATGTTGTTTGAGTTTTCTTGCGGGTCTTTCTTGAACCAAATNNGTTTTGCGCTCATCTTTTATGATGATCTCCTTTCCAGTTTTCTTCACTTCAGCGTCGGTTGAAGATTCGATCGCCGAAACGATGCCCGGAACTCCGTGGACGACAAAATGTTCACCAAACAAGATTACTTTGCCAAATCCAGAACCCTTACCCACTGAATTACACCTTGCCTGAAGAAATATTATGTGAACTGGATAAAAATGTTCTTTATATAGCAAAATTCAGAAAGCCGCTTATTTGTGCTTTTTGAAGGCTACAGCTGCATAGCCAACAACGCTTGAAGTATCTCCTGTTATGTCTCCGCTTGTCCTGTAGCTTAGTAGCTTTGTTTCTAGTGCGGAAAATCCTTTAGCTGCTGTTATCAAAGTTGCTATGGGGCCATAGCCACAAGCTGTTACATTCTTGTTCTCAATAGTAGAAATGAATTTTCTTGTATCCAGTGCCAAGACAGCTTCGAGTGCAGCCTTGTCTTTTTGGCTTGCTCTTGCCTGGGATTCATAATGTGTGAAGTCTGAAGAGGCGATTATCACCGCGTTTCTGTCGGCGAGAACCTCCACCAAGGCACTTCCAACCTCTTTAGCTGAAGACATATCCTGCATTTGGTAACAGATGGGAACAAGCTTGAAGGTATCGGTGTACATGTATTGCAGGAATGGCAGCTGTACCTCTATTGAGTGCTCATACTTATGGGCTACTTCATCTACGTCTAAAATGTTCGTCTCTTTTGTTAATTCATTTGCTACTTCTGCGTCAATCTCAACGTCTCCTAGTGGGGTGCGCCATACACCCTCGTTCATTACTGATAACGCACTTCCATAACCCGTGTGATTTGGTCCCAAGATTACTGCAATATCTGGTTTTCCATCAACCGCAATCTCGTAGTATGAATTTGCTGCCACTGGACCCGAATACATGTATCCAGCATGAGGACAAACTAGTCCCATAACGGTCTTCAATTTGTCTTTTTTCACTTCAGGAAGCTTTCCAGGACCGAATCTATGCACAAAACAACTCTCGATCTGAGCTCTGAGTGATTCGGCGTCAGCTGAATAAAATGATCCAGCATGAGTCGGGCGCCGAATCTTCATTATAGCCTCAGTCTTCCGTTTCGTCTTCCCTCGAGATCTTTGCCTCAAAATCCTCGACGGTTACAGAAGGATCTTTGTCCGGAGCAAGTTCGCCTCTTTCCCTTAGCACCTGTCTTGCTAGGAGCCAGAAAACAACCGCCAGTGCTCTTCTGCCTTTGTTGTTTGTCGGAATAACAAAGTCTACTCCGGCGAATTCATTGTCTGTGCTGCATAAGGCAACGATCGGTATTCCTACGTTGGATGCTTCCTTGACTGCCTGTGCGTCTGCCCGGGGGTCTGATACGATGATTACCTCGGGCTCTATCCTGTGTGGGTAAAGAGGATTGGACAACTGTCCTGGAATAAATCTGCCAATTATCGGGGTTGCTCCTGTAACTTCGCAGTACTTCTTGATGGGTTCTTGTGCGTAGAGTCTTGCTGCAGCAACTGCTACTTTGCTGTGTTCAAATCTTGCTAGAAACTTTGCGGCCACGCGAATTCGGTCATCGGTTTTCTTTACATCCAAAACAAACAGGCCATCAGGTCTCACTCGGTATATGAAAGGTTCCATATCGAGCGTTTTTATTCTCGTGCCGATGTGTATGCCTGCTGAAAGCAGAGTATCGCGTGGAAGTAGCAACTCTTCTATCGATGCTGTGTTTTCTGTTTCATTCTCGCTTTTGGTTTCGGTCTCAGTTTGATATTCTTTCATTTCATCTTCAGACAAAATGTTCTTTTCTCCTTTTATGTTACTTTTAAGTCTGCCATTCTGGCTCGATTTCCAAGGAAATGCTCAATTCTTGCCAGTTCGTTGATTTTAGCAACTCTTGTGCCTTCAACGATGCCTGTCTTGATTATTGGGCATTTGTATGCTACCGCCAAATGCGAAATGTGCCAATCACATGTATCGCCTGAGCGATGTGAGACTACGGTTACGTACCCATTTCTCTGTGCGTTTTCAATTGTGTCTATGGCGTCGGTGAGTGTTCCAATCTGATTGATTTTGATGATTATGGCATTTCCAGCTTTGAGCTTTATTCCTTGGCTTAGCCGTTCGTTGTTCGTAGTGAATAAGTCATCTCCACATATGAGGCAATTTTTGGCTTTGCGAGTTAGTTCTGCGAAACTTTCGTAATCTTCTTCATGGAATGGGTCTTCAACATAGAGCAAATGATATTTCTCTATCAGTTCTAAAATGAATTCCAGTTGTTCAGCCGTATCTCTTTTGCATCCTTCTCGTTCATATGCGTACTTCTCTTCCTTTTCCTTCCAAAGAGAAGATGATGCGGCATCAATGCCGAATCCGCATTCGAAATCCAGTTCGTTTGCGACCTCTTCACAGGTTCTAGCCATAATCTCAAAGGCTTCATCACTGCTGATGTTAGCGATCCATGCACCCTCGTCGCTTTTTCCTCCCCCAAAAGTTGTGCTCTTCTTTTTGAGTGTGTCGCCAATTTTCTTGTGAATTTGAGTGTTGGCGATTGCGGCTTCCAAGAATGTGTCCGCTCCATGCGGCAGAGCAAGAAACTCCTGTATGTCAGGAGCTTTGCCTTTTGCGTGTTGTCCACCACTTATGCAATTACCCAAGGGATAAGGAAGGGTATTGGCTGAGGTTCCGCCTAGAAACTGAAAAAGGAGTTGTCCATGGCTGTTAGCCGCTGCTTCTGCGTTGGCAAGTGAAATCGCGAACGCTGTGTTTCCACCGATCGTTTTGAAGTTGTCAGTCCCGTCAATCTCGTGGAGTGTATCATCAACCTCTTCTTGGAAATCAGCGTTGAGCCCAGCTAGTTCGGGAGCAATGAATTCGTCAATTTTTTTCAGCGCAGCGTCAATTCCACCTTGCGGGTAGTAAGCGACCTCAGCTTTTCCACGGCTTTTTCCGGATGGAGCTGAAGACCGTCCAAAACCGCTGGTAGTTATGACGTCGACCTCAATAGTTTCTTCTCCTCGATTGTTGAAGATTTTCCTTGCTATGAGGTCTTCGATTATTGATGACACGCTTTTTCCTCGGTGCGGTATAACTTCTTTGTAGGGATCTTATTTTAGGTTTCGGAAGAGGATTTTGCTCCATACTCCTGCAGAAACCTGTGGAATGGCTCTTATAAATTGCGACTAACTTCGTTTTTCGCTGAAAAGCATACAAGAAACTTCCCCTTGTCCCAGCTATTCAGACTAGGGTAAGCGGAGCAGGTGACTTTTTCCCGGATGGCTGCAGCAAAACCTGAGATTTAAGGCGAAGACAGCGTCTATTTCTTTGTTATTACTTCGATGGATTTTCCAGTCTTTCCCTTGATTGCTTCCAACCATGCTTCAAGAGAGATAATCCTTATATCATCTTCTTTGAGATTGCGTTTTTCAGATTCTGAACGCCTAAACTCCCATGATAACTGTTCGTGCAGCTTCAGCAATGCGAAATGGTCATCGCGACTCTTGAAAGCGTTGAAATGAGAATCAAAGTTCTTGAAAAGAGCTTGCTCGTGTCTTGGGTATGTATGAGGTAAAGGACACTTATAGTATTCTTTCTGCCCAAGTTTTCTCATATTTGGTTTTTCCATAAGTCTGCATGCTCCAGCCAAGTTTTGGTGTTTTCTTGTTTTGACATGTCACCTTTTTGCATGGCTTCTCTTTAAACATTTTTTGTTTTGCTTCTGCTTCCACGTTCCGGGGCAAAGCTACCTTCTATTTGAATGTGAGTGTTGAACAGATTTCTTCCACTGTTCTGTTTAGCGTCAGCTCTGCCATGTTACGGCTGTAATCCATTATTCTTCTTGAACTGTCAAATATTAGTCTTAATACTGAGGCAACGTTTGGATCCAGTTTTTTCGCGGACATTAGCATAATTAGCTCATTCTCCAATGGAACGAAGCTTTCGCGACGGGTAATTAGCTTTTCAGCATCCTTGTACTCTCGCTTAAACATAGCTTTTATGGCATCTTCGAAAAGCTGTTGTGCCATGGAATTAAAGTACATAAGCTGCCCATGTATCTCTTCATCGATGGGGTCTTTCACAAAAAGTGTTCCGTCATCAATCATCTTCTGGAAGGCTCCCAAATTGTTGATTATGTTCAATGCGTCCTCCCCTATGTTTTGAACTTCGTTGACAGCTATACGATATAGAAGGAACTCTTTGGGAGTTTTGAATCCTAACTCTCTGAAAAAATTGCGCTCAATACCATATTTTAGCTGTCTAACAATGTACAATCCCAGGCGATTTACGTCGTTGTATGCTTTGATAACGCTCTCGAATAAGGAAACGCTTCGGTTTTTAAAGGCCTCGATGGCATCTTTGTTGGCCGAGAGAGCTACTACGGCCATTCTTCGAACCGCTTTCTCTATTGGAAATTCTGTGTGTCTGATCAGTATTTGCAGGGTGATTTCGTCGGGAGTTTCGTCGATGACCTCTGAGCCTAGGAATGTGTTTCTGGCAAAATCCATGGTTTCTGTCTTGTACTTCGATGCCTCTTCTTCACTTTTAAAGTGTATGTGTATTATGTCAGCGCCTATTGCATACAGCGCCCTTACCATACGGAAGGTAGCTTCTTTTTCATCTTTTGGGTCGACATTTACGAAATACTCCTTTAACTTAGTACCTTCGTCTTCCCCTCTTTTTTCTTTGAGTTTTCTTGGAACTAGAGCCAAAGAGGAATCGCTTTGAACACTGAAATCGATCTCATTTCCTCGTTTCAGCCCGATATCTTCAACCCACTCTTTGGGAAGAGATATTATGTAAGAACCTCTGCCTGTGCATTGAACTCTGCGATACCCTAGGTCTTTCTCCACCATTAATGGTCACCAAATATATGTTTCATATAGATTGTGCTATACGTTACCTTACATATAAATGATTTTCAATATGGTTATATAGAAAATGTGATATTCCATGGGTAAAATCCAGGAAAAAGTGAGATAAAGTGGAGTTCACTTTTGTCCAAAATAGCAATAGCATAGTAAAACGTTCGAGCAGTGAAACCGTGCAAGAATACATAGTTTACAACATGTTGCACTGGACGTTGATCATTTGCTCACGCTCCTACAGCTTTGGAGGCGCCTAAATGAAAAGAATCGTTGCCAGAGAAGAAGTGTGTATGGGTTGCGGATTATGTGAGGTTTACTGCACGGTGGAGCATTCCAAGTCGAAGGACATCGTGAAGGCTTACAACAGAGAAAGCCCTAGACCAATCAGCCGAGTA
>DUHG01000164.1:258-2549 GCA_013330975.1 Candidatus Bathyarchaeota archaeon | reverse complement strand
GCTCCAGCAGCTGCACCAAGCAAGGACGTTACTGCCGAATTGCAGAAACTGGCCGATCTTCATAAGTCAGGCGTACTCACTGATCAAGAGTTCGCTGCGGCCAAACAGAAACTCCTGGGTTAATTGAAACACCCTTCTTTCTTTCTTTTTTTGTCTATTTTGTGATTGTATTCTGACTAAATTATTCGATGAAGTCCTAAGGTTTGACTCAGCGAACAAGAAATCAAGAAAGCATCAACGCCTATTGAAATAGGAATTCACTTTAACAGATCTCTCCAGAGACACGCGAGTCTCACGCTTAGTGTGTTTTAAATAGTGCATAGCGCAATCTTTCCTCGTGTTCACCATCATNNCTCCCAGGAGTTGGTCCAGCCACATCACAGAAACTGCGCGATCTTGGCTATCACACAGTCGAGTCTTTGGCCATGGCAACTGCCCGTGAGCTTGAACCCGTCGGAGTCAGCGAGAAGAAAGCATTCCAAATCATTGAGGCAGCCCGTTCTTCAATCGGCATCAACTTTGTGAGAGCTGATGAACTCTACAGAATGCGGCAAACCGTTCTCCGTCTATCTTCAGGCAGCAAGTCCATGGACAGGATCCTGAATGGCGGACTCGAAACCCAAACCATAACGGAATTCTATGGCGAGTACGGAAGCGGCAAAAGCCAAATTTGNNGTGAAACTGATAATCGTTGACTCTTTGACAGCACATTTCAGGAGCGAATACGTTGGAAGAGAGATGCTGGCTTCCAGACAACAGAGACTCAACAAGCACATGCACAAACTGATCGGGCTCGCTAGGGCCTTTAACGCCGTAGCAGTGGTTACCAATCAGGTCATGGCAAAGCCTGACGTTTTCTTTGGCGACGCTGTCCATCCAATCGGCGGTCACATCGTAGGCCATACAAGTCACACTCGTCTTTATCTCCGCAAGGCTTCGCACGGTCCAGTGCGCATAGCTCGCTTGGTTTCAAGCCCGTATCTGCCCGAAGGAGAGGAAATATTTAAAGTCACGGAGAACGGCATAGAAGATGTCTCTGAAGAAGAGAAAGCAGCCAAATCCCGCGGTCGTTAAAAATGCCAATACCACAAGCTCTTGTAACGCGATATTTCCAACTCCTTGCGAGCAGACAGTTTGCCGAAGCCCAGCGCGAGTTGGAAAGAGTCAAGCAGAAAATGCAAAAGACAGAGTGGAACCGAGGCTACTTCCGCGCTTTGTATGGGATGCAACTCTCGCGTAAGAGCAACGCAGACGGATATGCCCTTTTCCCGAAACTAGATCTTAGCGACAAGGCTGCCCTTCACGCATACAGACGAGAATTCCTTGAACATTCCAAGAGTGGGCTACACGCGGATTTTGACCGCGGCTACTTTTCAGCATGGGCTGACTGCATGCGCGTCCTTGCTAAGCTGGAAATTCCCGGCACTTCAACAACGTCTGATCAAGGGGAAGACGAAGCATCAAAAAAGGAAAAGCTTGAGACTCTCAGAAGCGACAAAAGTCAGGCAACCATCGCCAACTTCTTCCGACCAAACAAGAACGAGAACACAAGTAGTTTAGGGCTGCCCTAAGATCAAGGTATACATTAGTACCCACGATACAAGCCATGAGAAGAAGTAGATCCCGATGCCCTGCGTCATAATTTTAGACTGCTTCTCAACTTTTTTGGCGAACTTAGCTTTGAAAACGTAAAACGTAACAAGATACAGAAAAAGAGCTACCGTCAGCCCGTTCAGAAATGTTGTGATACCACGTTCGCCCATAGCGAGAGTTAACGCCGTGCTTATGGAAGCAGCAACTATGCCTAGAATAACTCTCGACCAGTATATCAGTATTAACGGTCTCAAATCGGGTCCTCTCACCTAATATTTAGAACCTGCCTTAAAAAGTTGCTCAGACTTAAAGCCTTTTCCACCGCTAGGNNAGTTAATGTTCAAAACTACTATCAGCTACTAAAGAAATCAACGCTGCCAGCTCTTGTTGACTACTCTTTGAAATGATCGTTTATAATCTTCTACGGCTATATTGATGCGAAAGCCCTGGTTGATCTACTTGCCTAAGAAAGAATTTACAAGCTTTGACGTCTCTGCTGTGGTCCACGAGCTCAGGCAGCAAATAGGCAATTCCAGGGTCAACAACATCTATCAACTAAACCAAAAGAAGTTTCTTCTAAAACTGCACAAAACGGATGCCCCTCCGCTACTGCTTTTGATGGAGGCTGGAAAACGGATGCATTTGACAGCGTATGCTTTCGAGAAGCCTCTTCATCCACCTGATTTCTGCATGGCTCT
>DUHG01000164.1:0-177 GCA_013330975.1 Candidatus Bathyarchaeota archaeon | reverse complement strand
TACGCTGAAGAAATCCTGTTGAGAGCGGGGGTTGAAAAAACAAAACACTGCGAGGACCTCTCAGAAAAGGAAGTTGCGGCCGTTTATGAGAGCCTCCAAAGTCTAGTCTCCAAAACCACTGGTTTCAGTTTTGAACCTCAAATAGTTCTCCAGGCTGATGGAAGCTACTTGGATGCA
>DUHG01000011.1 GCA_013330975.1 Candidatus Bathyarchaeota archaeon | reverse complement strand
GCAAAAGATAGGCAATCAAATTTATCACTCTTACTCAACCTTTTGATATTTTCGAAATTGAGCATGCGGCGCGGGAACATCATAGGCAAACCTAAATAGTGAAATCAATGTAGAAGCCAGCACTGATCCTGAATCGTGCCTTCTCGACGTTTGGACCATAGTTTGTTCGTTATTTCATTTTGCCTTTCGGGATCTTTATGGCGAATCGGCAGCGGGGGTCTCCTTTCAGAAGCGTTTCGAGCAGTTCCACTTCAACCGGCTCGTCGAATATCACGTCGAAGTGCAGTTTCTCGTAGCCTGCGCTGCTGTAGCAGAAAGTCGAGTGGATCTCGGGTTTGGAGTCGCGCAGGGCGGTTCTGACTAATTGGCAGTGGCAGGCGTAATATCTTTTTTTGGCCGGGTCTTTTTCTTCGAGAAACTGCTTCGGGGCGTATGGGATTTTGATTTTGAATATCCTGTCTCCTTTTCGGAATCCAGTGTTGATTTCTTGGTTGTTTTTGACATATTCCAGGACTTCGGTTGTGATTTCCTGTTCGAACCACAGTTGACCCTTTCTCATGTGGCTTCTTAGCTCTTCTACAAGCAGTTCGTGTTCGCCTTTGAGGTACTCGTCTATGCTGGCGGCTTTGCTGAAGCGTTTCTTTGCTTCTTTGAAGACTTCGGCTGGGACCTTGTGATAGTTCCATGTCATGACCTCTTTGCACTTTGCCGTTGGCAATTCAGCTTCCATCCTTTCTAGGATCGTCTTGGTCAGCTTGGGATAGTCTTCTTGAGGCGCGCCTACCGGGGGAAATTCGATTCCTTCGCAGACTCTTTGGCGTGTCTCTTCGCCAGCGATCGTGGCTAGTCTTTCGCCGATGTCGGGCAGGACGTTTATGGCTCCCAGCACTGACGCCAAATACACGTAAAGATCGTTATTTTTCGCGAAGTAGAAGTAGCGTGCGATGGCGAGGAGCCGGTCCAAGGAGTTTTTCCCTTCCTGAGTGAGTAGCGAAATATACTCCTTGAGCGCCTCCAACTGGGCAGAATCGAGGCTCTGGTCCTTTTTTTCCATATGCGTTTCGAATTCTTTCACAAATTTGACTGCGCTGTTTATGTCTTTGGCTTTCAGTTTCCGTTTCTTGAGTAATTGTCTGTATCCGCTTTCTTTCAATCTCACAATCTTCCTTAGCTGATCCCGGCCATTAGATGCCCAATGGCGGATTAGCGTCGATTAGGGTTTTCCGTTTATTTTAATCTTCGCTGATTGCGATAGAACAGCAAGCAGAACGAGAGGGTTGGTTGAGAAGTAGTTATCTTCCGAAGCCAACAAACGGCTGCCTAATCCTTGAGGAGAGATGTGAAGTTGGCTGTGGCAAAAGCAGATATTTTTGGACCCGCACTTGACATCTGTGAACGTGAGCGGAGTCGGGGACATGGAAGTCTCAAGAATTTCGAGTGTGTCTGGTGTCGACCTTATCTTTCCAGAGGGTTTCTCGTTCTTTGAGCCTTATCTTCATTATTTCACTAGGGAGGCACTTGAAATCGGAGGTGAGGCTTATGTGTCTAGGACCTGTGGCGGCGAGGTTTCGGGAGTTTTCACATATGATGACTTTGAGAAGTCTGCGGCGGTCTACACGAGGTCGAGGGAAGTATTTGACTACTTCTGGCGGCTGAAACCGTTCAATTTTCTTTTCTCGGAGTTGAAGACCGAGGTTGACAGCGAGCCTTTCGACATTTATCGTTTAGACTTGGAGAATCATGAGATCGTTCACAGGTTCACGCATGAAATCTCAATGGCTGATCAAGGGCAAATAGGTGAGTTAGAGCGGTTTATGGCTCTGGCGCATCCTGGGATGAACAGGAGATGGACAGCAGTTGCGCTTGCGAACGGAGACAAATGTTTTACTGTCAGGTTAGGTGGCGAGATTGCCGGGTTGGGGTGGGTTTCTTGTGTCGAGGGTGTTGGAAGGGTACATTCTCTTTTTGTGAAGCCTGAATTCAGGAAGCTGGGCATGGGGGAAGATATTCTATTTGCTCGGCTTTTGTGGCTAAAGGCAAAACGTTCCCGTTCAGCATTTTCAGAGATATCCTGTTCTAATTCTCCGTCTTCAAGAATTGCGTCGAAGGCACAGATGAAGCCCTGTGGGCAGGTTTTCCATTATTCCAGGAAGAGTCCAACGGTTAGCGAGCCTCTGAAGAGTTAGGAAGATTGTCTATCTTCTGGGGGCTCCGCAGTAGGGGCATTTTTCTTGAGTCGAGTCTATCAGTGTTCCGCAGTATCGGCAGTTTACTTTCACCACTTCCTTGATTACGATTTGCTGTACTGGAGCCTGTTTTGGGGTCAGATTGATGTCTTGCGGCGGTGGCTGTTCACTTGGAGGCGTGTATACTGGTCGTTGGGTTGGGTGTCTTCGGAGTCTTCGCTTATTTCTTGAAGCGGCGTAGGCGATCAAGATGATTGCGATGATTATTAGTGCTATTGCAGTGATTGTGATATATGTTGACAGCCCTGAGAAGATTTTGGGGGCGGGTGTTGGGGCTGTATTGAGCGGATAGCTGGCTGAGGTTATATAGAGTTTCTCAGTGTAGGTGAATCCTGTTCCAATAGGGTCGGTGTTGTGCTCTGTGTAGTCGTATCCTATGATGTATCCTGAGTTCGGGTCGAAGTATGCGTTCCACGTGTACGCTGCAGTGAATTGGCCATACTCGTCGTCTCTCTCGTAGTTTGAGTTTCCTTGGGCGAAGATCGCGTATACGTTTCTGTTCTCTGATGGAAGGTAAAAGCTGTATTCGGTGGANNGCGTAGCCTGAATATAGGGCTAAGCATAGCCAGAGTGAAATAACAATCACAGTTTTCTTGTTCAATTTGGTTAACCTCCGAAACCGTGCACGTGGGCAGGATGTGCTCCTCCGCGTGCGCTGAAAGTTGAATGGTAGTATGAATGTGCCAAGATCAGCGGCGTGCGGTACCTGAAGTAGACGGTAGACGGTGTGTATGTGAACTGGATGGGGGTCTCTGGGATTTTCGCGGTTGGGTCAAGTTGTCTTACGAGTTCGTTCTTTATTCCGTGTATCATTCTGACGGAGAGGCTGATCAATTCAGATCGTTGTAGGTTTGGGGCGTAGTTTCCAAGCAGGGTTGAGGCTTTTTCCATAAGGTCAAGTGTCTCGTTGGCTTCAAGAGTGGGTATTGAAGTGAGTATTGCAGTGGCGACAAGGGGATATTCCAAGTAGCCCTTGAGTGCATTTAGGATTATGTTCATTTTGTCCTTTACCTCGTCCTGTGTGAAGTCGGAAATTGCCAAATAGGCCGAGGATAAATCGGTGTCCTCTGATTGCTCGTATCCCCAGGAATTGAAAAGCCACCGGTATTGATTGAATTTGGCTTGCATTTGGTCGAATGGGAAATCAAGAACGGATAGTATTGCGGCTGACTCGCTGGAGAGTGTGATTCTGGAGAATTCCACCAGTTTGTCAGTGGGAAATGTGCCATTATATCTTCTGGCAAACAAGATAGTGGCTGCAACACCCACTGAGAGTTCCTTTGGGACGTGAGCATCGTGTCTGGCTTTTTCTTCGAGGGTCCTCAGGGATTCTGCTAGGCTCTGAAGATCAGAATTTGTTGGCGTCTGAGATGGGTTTACTTTAGATGCGGTCATGATTTCCGCTGCCATCAGCTTGTTTTCAGTGTTAGATTTGAATTGTTCTACCATATCGAGTGACAGGAGAAATCTCTCAATGATTTGATTCGGGTCTCCTTGAAGTTTTCCTAATCCTATTGAAACGCTCCAGAGTTCGGAGAGTTCAGTGCCTGGATACTCGTTGTTTAGTACAGATATGTAGTAGCCGCTTTTGTGTGCTATGTTCCGTAGTTCGCTGAACGTTGCCATGCGCTCCTGAACAAAGTCTGAAAACTGTGTTTGTGAGACTCTGTAGTTTCTTACGTTGAGGTCGTTCAGCGTTATTACCCCGAGGCCTGTGAGTGAGATGTATCTTCCGTTATACGGCACCATTCTGTCGATCATGGATTTCTTTTGAAGTAGCTCCCTTATCTTTATCTCCACTTCTGCAACGTCTGCTGCTTCTTTTGAGGCGACCTCTCTCTGGCGTTCTTCTTTCTCAAGGTGAGCTTTCTGGTCGTCTTCCGATTTGAAATGGAAGAAGACTGAGTGAGTCCTCCTCTCATTTTCTTTCAGAGCAGCCCGTGCGCTTCTGGCTTCTGCTTCCTCACGCGCCCGTTCTTCGCTTACCTTCGCGAGATTTGCGATTTCGGCCAATGCCGCGTCATACTGTTCTTTCTGCATCACAGAAATGTAGCCGTTGGCTGCCAGAAAGTCGATGTCGGGTTCGGGGCTTTGAATTGAAATTGACTTTCTGGCTATTTGCCAGAAGAATTCTAGGACTGCGCCGCACTGCATTGGCATCACCAGTCGATAATTGGGAATTTCTTGGTTAAGCGTTTTTCGCTCAAGATGTTGCCTAAAACCAGTTGGAGTCTGTCTCCGTCGTGTTCAACGCCGACAACTTCATCGTCCTTTAGGGCTTCTTTTAGTAAGTATTCAAACTGGGTTTTTCTTTCTANNGAATTTTTTTCTCTGGAACGTTGATCCATTCTAATCCTTCGAGGTCCACGAAATAGACCGTGCCGTCTGGGGCTAGCACTGCGTCTTTGTCAAGCCAAACGTCGTAGAAGTCTAGTCCGCTGTAGGTTCCGTCCTCGTTGCTTTTGATTGATCTGATGAAAAGTGTGAGGAAGGCGATTCCGCTTTTGACAAAGTTCTTCAGGAACTCGATTGCTTTTTCGTTTTCATCGATTTCAAATAGTCTGTATATTGCGCTTATGTTGCCGCCGATTGTG
>DUHG01000143.1 GCA_013330975.1 Candidatus Bathyarchaeota archaeon | reverse complement strand
AGAGTTTGCAAAAACGGGAGAACATAAAGAAACGGGAAGTGCGATTGGCACTCTCACTTTATATATTGACTTGAAAGAAGTGGGCAAGGCAACGATCATGACCCAGCCTGGACTATTTGCCCTCACCGGCGACGGTTTGTCTATTGGAAGAGATAGTGCTTCACCTGTGTCATCTGACTATGCAGCACCCTATCCCTTCAGGGGAGGAACCATTGAAAGGGTTATAGTTGACGTCAGTGGTGAACACTACATAGATCACGAAAAAGAAGTCGCTGCCTGGCTGATGAGGGATTAGCTCCATCAGTGGAAGACAGACGTGTTGCCTAGATGAAAAGCTTTGGTGCTTTTCAAGTGCTGGGTTGCTAAGAAAGGGCGGTAGGCAGGCAGTCGAATTCGCTTCTCTGGAGGTCTCAGCTACCTACCTATTCCTTATATTCTTCCAGAATGGCTGATGCTCCAGACTTCTCCGAGGCGACATCGTATCCCGCATTCCGCAGCATCTCACGAACTGATCCCTTGGCATGCACGATTCTCAAGTCGATGGATCTATCCTCAAGTTCCTTTTTCAAATCACCAATCATGTCTGCAGCAGTTATATCGATTATCGGAGAAGAGCCCATGTCTAAGATAACCACCCTCAAACTTCGGGCTTCAAGCGTGCGGGTCAGAATCGCCTTCTTGACCGTTTCCGCGTTGGCAAATATCACAGGCGAGTCCACCCGCAAAATGAGCACGCTTGGGGTTCTTTCTGCATCCTTATTACGTTTAATGTCACCGAAATTATCTGTGCCCGGTAGCCTTCCGAGCTCGGCGATATATGGGTAGGTGAGCTTATAGCCTAGGTGTAGCAGAGAAAGTATGATGCCAACCATAATGCCAAAGAGAACGCCTACTGTCAGGACGCCGAAGAGGCTGAGCAGAGCGATGGCCAGTTCGAGCTTGCTTATGACGCCGATGCGCCTGAGGCCTTTAATATCTATCATTTTATTGACAGCAACCACAATGAGTACCCCGATAATCGCTTCAGGCAGATTTGTGAAAAGTCCGGTGAAGTAGAGAGCTACTACTGCGGTTATGAGAGCTGCTATGCCCCCAGCCATAGGGGTCATGGCTTTGTTGCGGATGTTGAGTGCGGTCCTGGAGAAGCTTCCAGCTATGGGGAAGCCTTGTGTCATGCCGGTGGCTAGGCTCGAAGCACCCAGCGCCACCAATTCCTGGTCTGGATCCACAGGATATTTCTTCTCTTTTGAGACATTCTTGCCTATGGCGGCTGTCTCAACGTAGGAGAGTAGAAACATGGCCGCAGCCAGAGGCAACACCGTTTGGATGTCAGCGGCCTGAATGTCTGGGATCTTTATTTGGGGAAGCCCCTGGGGTATCGGTCCAACGATGTGTACTCCGCGCGCCGCTAGGTTGGTTATTGACATAATGACGATGAAGATTACAACCACAACAAGGGTAGCAGGCCAACGAGGAAATTTCTTCTCTATAAGAAACAACAAGGCTATTCCTGCAATGGCAATCAGGAGTGTGAGAAAATGCGTTGCGGGAAGGTTGACAATTATGTTAGCCAATTTGTCGAAGAAACTGCCCTGTACTCCCTCAATTCTGAGCAACTTGGGAATCTGACCGACTATTATGACCAAACCCACGCCAGCCAGGAAGCCTTTCATGACCGTCCCAGAAATGAGGTTAGCGATGAAGCCAAGACGGAATATTCTAGCAATTATGGCAATTATCCCTACCATAATAGCAGTCAGGGCTGCAAGGGCCGCATATCTAGCGGGGTCACTTATCACCAAACCACCAAGAACACTGGCTAGCAATATAGCCTCTGACGAGCTGGGACCAATAGACAGCTGCTTGATAGTTCCAAAGAATAGATAAGCCAAGGGTGCGACGATCCCTGCATAAAGCCCATATTCCGGGGGAAGCCCCGCCAACTTAGCATAGGCCATAAGCTCGGGAATGGCAAAAGCTGCAAGGGTGATTCCAGCGATAGCATCTGATCGTATCCATTCTCGCTTGAATGAAGGAAGCCACCCTATAATTGGGAAAATGGACTTGACAGTCTTCCTTGCAGAGAGAGCAACGGTTTTTTTTATCGTCGATCGTTTTGATTCATTGGAAATGAGAATTCCTCCGAGTCAACAGCAATTGATTGAAGCCAACCGTTTTCCTTGACTGATTGTTTTAGCCTGCTAATAATCTTTTTCCATGTCCTAACATTGGGTCTACGCCCGCTCAGAGACTGAGAAGGAGAGAGTTGATACGTAGATTTTGCAGGTTAATGGCTAATCATACAATGAGATAGAGACGTTTTGCGTGATTTGTTGTGACGCCACCAGAGCAAGGAATACAGTTTAGGGTAGTTGTTCCTCAAAAAAATAGAATCATTTAAGATTCGAGATTGCGCTGGACGTGAAGCCACGAAATCGAAGCATAGCTTTTCCTAGTTCAGGTTCCAGAAATGTACCTCATTAGGAAGCTTTTTGGCCCGGCGCTTCTTGAGCAGAAGCTTTTCGTCCCCATTCCCCGGCGGCTACCATCAGAAAAACAAGTCCAACCAACGACATAACCAATATCGTCAAGGCAATCATAGGTTGGTCCGGAAAATTGACTGTAGCGACCAATATGCCTGCCGCAATGTTGCGTGCTCCAGCACTTAGACTTGATACGCGTTTGACGCCAGCGTCCTTTGTGCCTAGGAGATAGCCCAGGGCTAGAGCAAGTGCGACAAAAAATGTTGAGAATAGAATAGCCCCGGTGCCAACAGTGCTATAGATTTCTCTCCAGTATGTGATGAACACCAGAATTATTAGGGCTACCATGCTGAAAGTTGTCAGCGGATTCAGTAGCTTGGCTCCTTGCTCGGCAAGACTTGAGTAGCGTTGCCTGATTGCCAGCGCTATTCCAAGCGGAAGTAGCATGAGAAACACCAAGGGCTTGGCTACAGCTAGAGCGCTAACTTCTGAACCAGGCAGTACAAAAGGCAATGCTATGGGTAAAACAATGACGGTTGCTACCATTAGCAACGTCATCAACCCGACGGCAAAGGCAATGTTAGCCTTTGCGAACTGAGCTATTTTTGGAAGGAAAGGCGCTCCAGCGGCTAGAGAAATAATGATGAAACCGATTTTCACGTCTTCGGGTAGGGGCAAAAGAGAAGTTAAGCCAATGACAACTATGGGTATTATCAAGAAGTTTACCGTGAGTGATAGGGCAACAATTTTCCAGCTTTTCATTGATTGCCATATCATCTTTATTGTAAGGCTGAGACCCATGGAGAGCATGCTGCCAACAACGAACGTTAGTCCAAAAAGAAGGGTAAGTGTTGAGAGTGGTTCAGCCATGAGATCTTCGCCTTGATTGCACTCAACATGTTTCGAGCATATCCCTTCTTAAATCTTTCCCATGAACTTGAATTGTCACCTC
>DUHG01000024.1 GCA_013330975.1 Candidatus Bathyarchaeota archaeon | reverse complement strand
TCACGCATATGAAACAGGTCTCAAGACTATGATATTGAGGTAGAACAGGATTTGCAACTTGAGGAAATGAAGAAAGAAATCGAGCTGCTGGTAATCAAGAAAGGTTTCTACAACAAGCCAGAAGATATACCCAAGAAGTTGCTGTTTGCGTTTATTGAGCTTGGTGAAGCAAGCGACAACTGGAAGAAGGGAGAAAGTGAAGAGAAAATAGCTGAAGAACTCATAGATGTCATATTCTATGTTCTTGATGCAAGCAGGCTAGCCTGTCCAAACACAAATATGGACAACATGTTCGAGAGGAAACTAGACAAAAACAAAAAAAGACCCTATCAATACGGGGAGGGCCATAGAAACCGGNNAAGTTTGCTTGCCTAAAATGTGGTCTCTGTTGTGGCGATACCAGACGAAAGAAGAGACACATTCTACTCCTAGGCAGTGAAGCTGGAAAAATCTCAGCGTTCGTGGGACGCCGAATTTCAGAATTCACAAAGAGAGTTGAGGGCAAAGCACCCTATGTCTTCGAAATGAGAAAATCACAGAAAACCGGAAAATGTTTTTTCCTCGGGGAAAATACGTGCACAATCTACTCCGAAAGACCAATAATTTGCAGATTCTATCCGTTTGAACTTAGAGCTGGAGAAAAATCGAAATCGGTTTTTCGACATACCCGTGAATGCCCAGGGTTGGGAAAAGGTGACNNAATTGTTGTAATACTTCAGCTTTTTCCAAAATATATCGACAGTAATGGCATTTTAGAACAAGAGGCTCTTCACTTTCAACATAGAATTTGGGCAGTGAAGGTTCGTTGCTGTTACTTATGCAACTGGGATTGACACATTTTATTACTCCTTCGATTATCTGTGGCAGTTTAACCTCAAGCTTTTCCACTACTTTGTAGTTGCGAATGATGTTTATGGTGGCGTGGGGGGCTACAAGTGCAATTCGATTAACCTCATGGGAATTTAGTGCTCGACCTTCAATCTTGACAATGTCTTTGCATTTGAGACGGTTGCTTTGAACGTTGACGGCGATTGTCATAACGCGTTTTTCACGACCAGTTATTCCCAGTATCTTTACTACGTCTAGTGCGTAGCCGCCATTAATGTGGTCAATTACGGTGCCATCTTTGATTTTGGAAACCCGTAGTTCAGTTTCATTCAAGGTAGACTTCCCCTATAGAGGCTATGCGCTTGTGATAATTAAGAATTTAATGTAAAAACACCCAATGTAATTAATTCACGATAGGTGCAGGCAAAATTCATAATTGGGATCAAAANNACTCTCCAGAAGATCAAAAGGAAGCAAGAAAGCCTTTCCAAAGTTGCGTATTGCGGCGTGGTCGTAGGACATTCTTTTTCCATCGGTCCTAACAACTTTAAGACCGATTAAACGTTTACCTAGAGTCTGACCGTTGAAGCCTTCGAGCAATGTTGAATAGCCCCATAGCAACGCAAGGGCTATAAAAGGAAAGACTGCTAGATTCAAGCTTTCTATGCCAAGAAGCAGTTCAGGCACGGCAAACAAGGCAGTTATCCCAAGCATTAATGCAAAATCAATGAGAAAAGCGGAGACTCTTACCTCGAAGGGGGCTAGTAATAGTTGTTCGCCCTTTCTCTTCACGTCCGCGACTTCTGCCCAAGACTCAACATCTCTGATCACACGCACCGCATTTTCGCCAGTTCGGCTTAGCCTGTATTTACCGCCTTTTGTCTGCTCAAGAAAGACTTGAAGGCTGCGCAAGTGGAAGCTGAGTTTTCCAGTGTCCACTTGAAGAGCATTCAGCAAGTCTGTGAATGTACATTCACCCTTCTCACTTAGCAAGTTTAGTATGTCTCGGCGAATAGGATGTGAAATCACAGACAGAATTTTTGTGACACTGTCTTCATTAACTGCCAAATTTAGTCCTGCCGATTCTCCCTTCTGAGCAGCGCACGCCCGTGCAGTAAGCGTGAGCTAACTTACTAAAAACGGGGCTTTATATAAACTGAGCTTATCAAAACTCTTTCCTTTCAATAGCTACGTTTTTGGGGGATTTGCGGAGAACTGCCGTAATTTTATTTAGGCAAGGATAAAATTGTAGCTCGAAGTCTAGTGCTTCGAAACGTCGAGAACTATGTAGAGAACGTTGTTGCCTCGAAGGAGGACATTTCCATAGTTCGCGAATAGTTGATCTTCTTTGTATTCTGTTGCGCCTTCGAGGAGTATGTTCATGTGGCCATCGCACTTTATCATTTTACCTTTGTATTCGCATCCGTTCTTGAGCACCACTTCGATGTTTCCATGAAGCTGCTTGATGAGCACGTTCAACGGTTTCTTGCTAGGTTCCATCATACTATCGTTTTCCATTGTAGTGGGTATATCCATATCCTGAACCGCGAGCTATAAAAGCCTATCCATGCAGTTCTGCATTTGGTTATAAACTCGCTGTGAGGCTTTTTCATCGTTTAAACGGCATTAACCTGTCCGTTTCGGTTAAGTAGTCGAATACAGCCCCGAAACATTTCAGAACACTGCAAGAAGCTGGCTATTTGTAGCTCTTTCCACCAACGCTGAAGCTCAGCGTGGTTCACAGGCATAAAATCGAGAACGAAGAACGCATTGTAAAAGTTATTTAGCTGCAAAAAAGAATAAATACGAACTCGAAGGGTTCAAAACTGGACTGTGACAGAACAGAGAGTGAGTATATGAAAGAAACAGATAAGACTATTTTGAATCCGAAAAATCAGCAACCGATTTCAACCAACGGCAGCTTTTTGGAAAATCCACAGAAACGTTGGTTTTGCATGAGTTTGGACTCATCTGGAAAGACCTCTAGAATGGAAGCGGAGTCGCCGACATCTTTCTTGGAAATATTGGATCGATCCTTAATAGCCTGGGTGGATTATATCACTGACGACCCATTTAATGACCTCCCAGTTATTGCGTCTCAAATGGGATTTGGCAATACTTGCGTTTCAAGCTTGGCCGCTTGCGACCAGCTCAATTATCAAGACTTTGACAATGAGCTGTGGATGAGGTTTCCATCTGTCCAAATAAGGGCAACTGAGGTCAAGGCTCACCCCTTCTTGATCTTGCTGAAAAACAATCTAGTACTCACCCTGCACGTGCGCATGGTAGACAAAAGATTCCTGAGGTTGAGAAGATATTCTGAAACCATTCTCAAGAAGATTCCAATTGAAGCTAAGCGTGACGACAAACTCACAATGCTTCTACTGCGCATACTTGACGCGAACAATGACAGCAATTTCCGGCATTTGAGAGTAATAGAGGAATACGGAGATGAACTAAACCGGGACCTAATGGATAGCCAAACCGACAAATCGCAGCTGGGTCCAAAAATATACGAAATGAAACATGCCCTTATCATTTACATGAACGCTCTTTGGGAAAGCGTTGATGTACTCCAAACCATTCGCTACGGTGATGCAGAACTTCTAACGGACGACCCACAATTGTCAAATCTATTCAATGTTATGGTAGATCAGGTAAAGAATCAGATAGGATTATCTGAACACATGTCAGAAGTCTTAGCCTCAGGGATTGAAGCAACTCAGGCAATCTATAACAACCAGCTAACTATAGCAAACAACCAATTGACCATATCGAATAATCAATTGACAATATTGAATAACCGC
>DUHG01000076.1 GCA_013330975.1 Candidatus Bathyarchaeota archaeon | reverse complement strand
TTTCTTATTTCGGACAGTACGTAGCTAACGATTTCTTCGGCTATGTTGACTTTTGTCACTGCCTGAAGACCTTTCCAGCCCGGTTGACTGTTTACATCAACGATCTTTGGTCCCTCTGGTCCCTCGAGTATGTCCACTCCAGCGACTTTGGCGCCAACTGCTTTTGCTGCTTTGACTGCCAATTCCTCAAATTCCTCGCTCAGCTTGACTGCTGTTGGTCTAGCTCCGCGGCTATAATTTGTTTTCCATCCATCCGCAACACGTCTCATCGCAGCAATCACTCTGTCATTGACGACAAATGCACGTATGTCTGAGGTTCCGTGTGGAATGAATTCCTGTATGTAGATCACACCATGATGAAACGTTATTGCCTTGAAGACAGTATCAGCTATATCCGCATCCATGACTCTTGTTGCTCCCATGCCTCTTGAACCGAAAATCGGCTTGACAACAACATCTCCTCCCAACTCTTTGAAGGCTTTCAACGCCTCGCCAACACACTCGGTCGCTGCAGTTCGAGGCACAGGCACTCCAAAGTCTTCGAGAATTGCAAGGATGTCGTATTTGTCAACGCAATGCTCTATAGCTGTAGGTGGATTAACCATGAAGAATCCCAAGCGCTCGAGCTTGTATAGCATGTCCATCCTGAATACAAGTTCCTCCAGTGAACCACGCCCGATTGGTCTAATTATGAGGGCATCCAACTCATCAAGGAGAGACAGCTCTTTTTTAGTTGTGAATTCTTGTACCTTGAAATAGGGTTTGTATGCTAGCCTTGCCATCAATTTGCGGAAGGTGAAACATGCGTAGGAGATTGATCTTCTCGTCAATGCTTCTCTGACTTGAGTGCTGCTCCACGCTTCCATATTTCTGGTTGCTATGCCGATCTTCAAGCTNNATCCTCCTTGTGTCGGGGTTATTATCACGTCTTTGCTGGGTTCGAATACGCCGTACTGGGTTATCCCGACTGGAATGACCAGGAGTCCCTCTTTTATTCTGTCGAAGAGGAACGCCTTAGGCTCGTACTGTGCCTCAGAGTATGTGTAGTCGCCTTTGATAATGTATTTCGCTATTTCTGTGGGCGCATTGACATTGGTTACGTCAAAGAGTGAAAGCTTTGCGGTGCTGTTTTCTGTGCCTAAGCCTATTATGTGATTCTCATCGTACGGATGTAGATAGCTTGAGAAGCCTGGTATCTCAAGTTTTCCTGCCACTCTGGGTGCCGCGGGATCGCTCATGTCCAGAACAAAGAATGGGTCTTTTTGCTCGAAAGTTACAATGTAGGCCTTGTTGCCGATAAATCTGGCAGATTGTATTGTCTCGCGGATCTCTGCGTTCTTTAATTGGAGAGCNNCCGACGGTTGTGAGGTTCTTGTCAAGTATGTAAACAGCGTTTTCTGTTGTTTCTTCCCAGTTTGTGGTGGCCAGTCTGAAGTATCCGTTGAACTCATCCATCGAGTATTGGTTTAGAACGTTTCCGGGTACGTTGCCTTTTGCCTTAAAAGTTAAGGTGTCCGCGTCGATGCTTACTCTGTAGATCGAGGTGTATTGGCCTTCACTCCAGATTGGGTAGGTTACGTATATGTTGTTCAGGGAAACGTACATCGTGCTTGCGCCTCCCATCAGCACGGTCATGTTGGTTAGTCGTTGTGATGGGTCTTCGAGGTTTAGGCCATAGAATGATGTGAAGGTGAAGTAGTTATTTTCGACACGGCTGTAGTCAGCTGCGTCTGAATAGTATATTTTGGTGGCTGGAATTTCTGTGGTTTCTGTTGCAGTGTACACTTTGGGCAGTGGAACGGCGTCTTCATAGACGTACGCGGATTGGCTAACCACTGCATAAACGTAGTCGCCGATCATGCGTGAATTGAAATAGCTACCTGTGAGTGTAAAGTTGCTTGCGAGTGTTGGGTGGACTTTGTCAGAGATGTCATAAACGCTTATGAATGTTCTAACTTCGCTTCGGTATGGGTATATCATCGCTTTGGCATCTGCCGGCAGCACGTCCAATGCAAACAGCTGATATTGACTTCCTATGATGACTAGTTTGTTGCTGTCTTGGCTCAGAAACATGCCTGCAAGGTACGTGTTGTTGTCCAATGTTATCTTCGCAATTACTCTTGGATCTTGAGGATCAGCTTTTAGTATGTAGACGTGGTTTTGTCCATTAGAGTAGTCATTTGATGAGGTGTAGATGTATCTTCCGTCGGTTTTGACTGTGTCTGCTTCGTCGACTCCTGCAACTTGGATGTTGGTCGTCGAATAAATATTGAATGAACTTGTTCCTGAGTCAGCAAGGCTTGGCGCAGAAGAAGGCGCTACGGCTTCCATTCCGCCCGACCTTTCAAAGAATTGTGAATCTAAAGGTCCGCCTTTGTAGACACCGCCATTTCCTTGTGTGTTAGCAAGAAGATAATTTCTAAGGTCGTCATAAGAGTTAAAGTTCTTCATCAATGTGGGCGAGCTAGCGTCAGGAACGTCGGGAATCAAGCCAGGTGTGGAACCGAAAACAAATATCAGTGAAACCAGAACAATTGCTGATAGAGCTGCCGCTGTACCGTAGACTCGAGTTTTCTTTTTGACTTCTTGTTGAACCATTAATTTTTTCTCCTACAGTAGCATACTAAGCCAGGTTATATTATCCTAAGCGACAGAACAGGCTGTTCCAGTTTTTAGAACGGTCGCATGGACCAAACGCGATACGCTTCATACCAGAATACGGCACAGACAACCGCCCCGAATGTTATGATGAAAAGGTTTTCACGGCTTAAACCCTGTAGCAGGAAGAATAGAAATGCCACATAGAAGACTGTGGAGAAGACCGCATAGAAAAAGTACCTTGGAAAGAGCAACCTGCCCAACTTCACATAGTGCCTGAGTACGCCAATCTTGACTTGACTCACCAAGACGTAGTGCCCCCCGACCTCCTGCTTCTCCACAAGACCCAGCTCGCGTAGCTGTTCAAGATGATGAAACGCTACACTGGGGCTGCTGAAGTGCAAAGTTCGCTGAACTTCCCTAACTCCGACAGGTTGTCCACTTTTCAGAAGAAACCAGTACACTTTCCATGCTTTGCCTCGGAGTGCGTACTCCAGTTCAGTCTCGCCTTGCGTGTTCAATCTGAACAGTTTCCTGTGGCTACACTTTGTTTAGTAGAAAGATATAAGTCCAATTATTGGAACAGTCCGTTGACACAATTAGAGAGAAACCGCCAAGATGAAACAAGTCTTTAAATTTGTCAGAGTTCTTATAGCTAAAGGAAGTTAAGGTGGTGAATAATACGAATAAAAATACAATGTACATTTTGGTTGCAGTGGTCGCTGTTGTCATCGTGGTTGCAGGTGTTGCCTGGTACGTCTTCTATTACAATCCAGGCGGCAATGGCGGCGATACAATTTACACTGTAGGCAACGCCACGAGGCTGAAGTATGACGTTGCCCTAACCGATCCGGATGGGGTAACTGGAACATACATGTTCGCGGGGAGCAATCTTGACACCGCAGATGTAATGTTGAGAGTTGACATAGAAGGCGACGGTGCTACATACAGCTACATCATGTTTGCTGGGAACCAGACATCCTGGGCGAATCTTGATGGGACTTGGGTGGAAAGCGATTTCGCGACTGACTGGACTGCATGGGGCAATCAGTGGAGTGCCTACGTGACTGAACTAGACAACAATTGGAGCGGTAGTGGCAGTTACAATTACACAGATTCAGAAGGAAACTCAGTTGTCATAAGTGATATCCAAGTGCAGCCTGACATTGATGACTCCATATTCCAGCCTATCTAGACTTTTAGGCGTTTAAGGGCTGGAAGCAGGACAATCTCCCCCCATTTTCTGCTCTTATGAACAAACGCGACACTGTTCTGCCAGTTTTCATCCTGGAAATGTGAAGTTATGATTTGCGAAGAGTCTTCAAATAACTTCTTTCAGTCTATGTTGCTGTTGCCACTTTAGTAACTTGAGGGGCAATGTACACGCAATTTTATAAATACAAACGCCTCTAACTATCGCACGGAGATGGCAAAGAATGCGTCCTGGCTTGGTTTTCAAATCGGCGGTATCCATTTTCCTTGTTGCAGAAATTGGTCTGCTTTGGGGAATAGTGTTTCTGGCTTTCCAGGAATATAGCCTTACACACGAATTGAAATTTGGGTTTGCCATAGCAATTTTATGCGTAATGGTAGGTTCTGCAGCTTTGCTGTGGTCGTTCTACCAACTTCTGAAGTGGAAGTCAGATTAAGCACAAGCACTGTGGCCAACTCCCAGAACATCATCTGCTTTTCTCCAAAGCTTTTTTAGGTCGTAACTAAGTTAAAGGGAGAATGCGTGAAGTGGATGGCTGGAAACTCAACTCTTCTGAAGATCGTGGCAATAGTCGCCGTCGCAGCTGTTTCGACCGTTGCCTTTTTCGCAGCTATGACTTTTCCCAGGACAATTGTTAACTTGCCAGTTTCATTCACCGTAGGGTTCGAACGCGAGCAACGGGCTTTTGAGGTCCCCTGGTTGCATGATACTGCGCAAATAGCAGTCGCAGTAAGCAACGGTACGTCTCTTTGGAGAGCAAGTATTACAGATTCAAATGGCGAAGAGGTTTGGAGCCACAGTGCCCTTCAAGGCGAGGCGACAACCTTCATAAGTGAATGGGTAAAGCTGCCGAATTCAGGCTACAACTTCACTTTTTCAACCATTGGCGCAGGGTCTCTCAATGCATCGATCAAGCTGACTTCCAAAGGTGGGTTCTGGTAGAAACCTGCTT
>DUHG01000043.1 GCA_013330975.1 Candidatus Bathyarchaeota archaeon | reverse complement strand
AGCCACCCAATCAAGCAACTCTAAGAGTTCACAGCCTTTGAGAGCACCTATTCCAGGCGCCATCGAATGACTCACCAGAATGAAAGCCTTGGGACTCGCGAACTTCATCAGTTCGGTCATTGAACATGGCTTGCGAGTTCCTGAAGACGGACAAACTTCTGGCATTGGACACCTGTCATAGCATTTACGGTCTCTGTTGAAACTCGCTACAAGTTTCCCTTTACCCGCTTGTAGAACTGTTTCCTGAGGCAATCTCGATAAAACGCTATTGATTCCTTCGGTCCAAGGTTCGAGTTTAAACCTGACATTTGCCAAATCCGCAGNNACTATGAAACTCTCGCCTTTTTCACTGAGCAAGTCGATGGCCTCGCACCCATATTTTCCACCGCCCACAATAATGTTCATTTTGCCAACCCTAAATTCTCATTGTGCTACGCTGGTTGGTAGCTTTTCCTTTTGCAACCCATAAAAACTTTGCTTGAAGGCATCAGAAAACAAGCGATCTGGCAAAACTGCAGACAAGTAGAAGCTAGAAAACGTGACCCTTGTTAAAAACAGGACTGCCAAAACATTGAAAGAAACGTTTATATCCACTTGAGCAGCTTTGGAGTGATTGGCGATAGTAACTAGCCCCGCAATTATAATTATGGCGGCGGCTCAACCCTTACCGCAAAGGCGTATTTGCCCTGCAGGAATGAAGGAGTTGGCCTCCAATTGCGGGAACAAATATGACGACCTGATTTGCACAGTCCGGTCCGATCATGGGCTTTGACGTTGTGGAATGCTTTAACCCTCCAAATCCAGTAAGACGCTTAAGGCGAAACGTACCACACACAATATTTTCCTGCAGTTCAACAGGGAGTGTCACAACTCCGGTTGATCCTGCCGGACCCCACTGCTATCGGGATAGGACTAAGACATGCTAGTCAAGCGCTCTCAAGCCAACAAGAGAGTGCGGCACACAGCTCAGTAACACGTGGCTAACCTGCCCTCAAGACGGGGACAACCCCGGGAAACTGGGGCTAATCCCTGATAGGCGAAGAGCTCTGGAATGAGCCTTTACCAGAAAGGACGATTAGGTTATGCTCCTGGTCGTCGCTCGAGGATGGGGCCGCGTCCGATCAGGTTGTTGGTGAGGTAACGGCTCACCAAGCCATTGACCGGTGCGGGCCGTGGGAGCGGGAGCCCGGAGATGGGCACTGAGACAAGGGCCCAGGCCCTACGGGGCGCAGCAGTCGCGCAAACTTTGCAATACACGAAAGTGTGACAGGGCTATCCCGAGTGCCGTCCGCTGAGGATGGCTTTTAACCAGTCTAGAAAGCTGGTAGAATAAGGAGAGGGCAAGTCTGGTGTCAGCCGCCGCGGTAATACCAGCTCTCCGAGTGGTGTGGATGTTTATTGGGCCTAAAGCATCCGTAGCTGGCCAAGTTAGTCCCNNGGGGTAGGGGTGAAATCCTATAATCCCGGGAAGACCACCAGTGGCGAAGGCTGTCGGCTAGAACGAGCCCGACGGTGAGGGATGAAAGCTGGGGGAGCGAACCGGATTAGATACCCGGGTAGTCCCAGCTGTAAACGATGCAGGCTAGGTGTTTGGACGGCCACGTGCCGTTCTAGTGCCGCAGGGAAGCTGTTAAGCCTGCCGCCTGGGGAGTACGGTCGCAAGATTGAAACTTAAAGGAATTGGCGGGGGAGCACCACAAGGGGTGAAGCTTGCGGTTTAATTGGAGTCAACGCCGGAAATCTCACCGGGAGCGACAGCAGTTTGAAGGCCAGATTAAAGGTCTTGCCAGACGAGCTGAGAGGAGGTGCATGGCCGTCGCCAGTTCGTGCCGTGAGGTGTCCTGTTAAGTCAGGCAACGATCGAGACCCGCGTCCTCTGTTGCTACTGGNNTGAACATGGAATCCCTAGTAATCGCGTGTCACTAGCGCGCGGTGAATACGTCCCTGCTCCTTGCACACACCGCCCGTCGTTCCACCCGAGCGACTCTTGGGTGAGGCGTGGTCTTTCTTGGCTGCGTCGAATCTTAGTTTTGTAAGGGGGGAAAAGTCGTAACAAGGTGGCCGTAGGGGAACCTGCGGCCGGATCACCTCCTAAGAAACGATCTTAAGCGTTTTGCTGGAGGAGCAAGGAGTAAAGCAAAGCGGAAACGTCAAAGCCCATTAGCCTATCGTCCAAAACCTTGTCAAGAACCTTAGACAATTGATGAGTNNTTTTGCGGAGCTTGTAGAAAATTAATAAACATAAACCTACGAAAGAGAAAGTGAAGGCAAAGTTGTGAACGAGAAGACAGAACTACTAGGCATGCTGAGGGAAATGTGGCAGACGGGAGATTCGCCTCTGCATAGAATCTACTCTTCGTGGGAAGAGTTGGAGCAACACGTAGATATTCAATCAGAAAAGAAGAAAGGACAAGAGAAACACGTTTTGCATCCATGCCCAAATTGCGGCGCAAGGCAGATAATTGCAGCATCAGCTGCTGGATTTTTTCCATATCAAACTTGCACGTTATGTAAGCAGCTTTTTTACGTAAACAAGGATCTTACTACTAGGAAAGTGGCCGTAGATGAAAGGGAAAACGTTGCTGCGCCTTGGGTTCAGATTGTGGAAGATCTAAAGAAGAAGAAAATGGCGATAGTCTTCAAGCTTGAATAGATGAATTTGACCAATCGTTTTTCCACACTCAAAAGCGGCTACGGCATTCTACAAGAAGGGGACTACGCTCAGAGTTCAGTGAAGCACCTGAAAAACAAATAAGTAACGAACAGCAACTTATGAGTCGGAGAGAGAGAATGACAATTTGGTTCTACGTAAAGACAAGAGACACCCCCAAAACTGTGGGAGAGATCGTTGGTAAGTTCAATTTCTACAAGGGTGAACACCCGGAGGATGAATATTCCTGGGTTACCGAGAAGGGCAAAGGTGAAGGCGAATATTGGGAGATTAAGGGAAAATACGCACCTTTGAAGGATAAGACTCTAATCGCTCTCGCATACCGAATTGGCGATTCGGTTGTTTTGTCAGAAGTGGATGACAGTCTAGTGCCTAACTTCTTGGATCCACTCTTTGAGAAATATGGTTTCAACAATTTGAAGTGGATTGTGTCTCCGACTAAGAAATAAGAACATTCTCTTCCATTAATACAGGTACACCTTAATCGTTGAATCTCCAATTAAGGTCTCACATGGGAAGCTTTTCTTACAACTTTTCTCGTGAAATGTCCATTCGCCAGTAGATGCGAAAAGCACCTTTGCTATCAGAGATGAATGAGTCGCATTTAGCAGTAATCCTGAAAAAAGCTTTTATATGCACTCTCTTATGTTGCAACGAGTGACGTAAAGTATGACTCAGGAGACAAGTCAGAAAAAAGTCGTTGGCAGAACAGTAGCCATCGTTTTAGGAATGATATGCATAGTTCTTTCAGCCAGCTTGGTCGCGGTACTAGCGCTGTACCTCCCAACTGCGAACTCGGTTAACGAACTAAATTCGGAAATAGAGGCCAAGGAAAACATCATTGCCTCCCAAAACGCCACCATGGTTTCAATGAACCTACAGATCGCAGCCCTTCAGAACAGCCTGCAGCAATCCTCGACGAAAGATGAGACTATCGCTGATCTAAACAGCTACATCTCGAGTCTTTTGAACATAGTTTACATGAACGCTTCNNAGTTCAGGTTGAATCAAGCAGCGATACAACTTATGTTCAGGCGATTTACTACTCAAGCGACGTGGACTACAACGAGATTATGACTGTGGGCAAAAGCGGGACAGCGGCTTTTCCAGTTCTACCTACATCAATGATTGACATTAGAATAGGAAATTTGGAGTCTTCAGCCCTCGTTAACGCTACTGCAACCGCTATTTATCATTACTGATCCCTTCTTTATTTTTAGGCTAAATTGCCCAAATAGTTGCGGTAGCAGTAGCTCTCCATGTTGGGGTGACTATTCTATGTATATTGCAGGCTGGGCAGGAATTGCCAGTTGTGCCCTTTTCTTGGGGTCAAATTTTTCCTTGTCTTCTTCGCTGAAAACGGTGATTTCAGAGTTGAACCTCTCCCTCAGGAAAGACAGGGCTTCTGTGAAAACTCGATTCTCATTTATACCCTCTGTACGAATGATGCTCCTTTTTCTCTCCTGAGGTATCTTGTTTAGGGTTTTGATTAATCTAGGAATCAAAGCGGCAGCGTCTTTCATGTGGGGTTTTAATTCAGGGTCTGCGCTGACAGTTTTCATTATTTCCCCCATCAGGATCTCGCCAGCTTTGGCTTTATCAAGGACAATTTTGTAGACTCTGTGCTTCCACGACGCTGCAGTATAATAGAATATGTGTCTTGGAGTGATTTTAGTTGCCCTAACAACGTTGAGAGTATCATCAATCAAATCGGTCAGGAGCGCTTCGTTTTCCTCAGCAGCTAAGTCTATCATCTGCTCTTCGGTTTTTGGCCATTTGGCAAGGGAAACGAAGCCTTTAGCGCCTATGCTGTTCCATAACTCTTCACATGTGAATGGTGCAAAGGGAGCCAATAGCCTGATCCAAATTTGAGAAGCTTCGCGAAGCGCTACAGCATCTGCTTTTCCATTTCTCTGGATATACCAGCGGAAATCGTTCCAAGTTTCAAAGAAAGCTACTTGCAGGGCAGTTCTGGTCTTCAGTTCCTCAAGACTTTCAGACACTGTAGTTATTCGCTTTTGCAATCTGCTGAGCAACCATTTTTCCAAATGACCTACTTTTTCGTTCTTTGCTGATGAGCAAATGTCATGTGCAAATTTGCGCCACGACTCCAGCTTGCTTTTCAAATCAAGAGCGTTATCGCTTCTCCAGTCAGGGTCATCCATTTCTTCGGCACCGAGCAAAAGCGCACAGCGAGTAGCGTCGGCACCGTACCGCTCAACCGCACCTTTCATCGTAATGAAATTGCCTTTGGACTTGTGCATTTGTTTGCCTTCGATCAGTAGCATTCCGTTGACTCCGATTGCCCGCGGCCATAGATTGCGCGGAAACAACGCAACGTGATGGAATATGCAGAAAGTCAGATGGTTAGGCACTAGTTCTTTGGCTGAAACCCTCAGATCGAACGGATACCAATAAAGGAATTCTTCTCGCATGCCATTCAACTTGTCAAGATGCAATCCGGCATTTTCGCTTATTGCTGGTGGGTCTCCTTTTCCGAGGAAAATGTAGTCGAATACTTCTCGTGTGAGTGCTTCAGGTTTAATTCCGTGTTGGCGTATGTGTTTGTTAATGGTGTAGAACGCCATATAGACTGTACTATCGCTTAGAGTCTCAATTATCCAGCCTTTTCCCCAAGGAAGCGGGGTTCCGAAACCTGTTGTTCTTGCGCAGGCCCATTCCTTTAGCCAGTCGATTACTGCAATGAACCATGAGCTAGCTGTTTGGGGGAAAACTTTCATTCCGGCAACAGCTTCTTTCGCTTTCGCCTTCCACTCATCGTTCGAATAGTTAAGGAACCACTGGTCGCTCAGCACTTTCACGACGCAAGGCGTCATACACCTACAGACAACTGATTGAGGTAAATCATACATAGAGTCCGCGACGCCTGCGCTCTTGAAGTCGCGAATCAAGACGTCTTTGATGTCTCGAACCGTCTTTCCAGAATAGGGACCGCAACTTTCGTTAAGGATGCCCCCGTGGAACTCTTTCTTATAGAGTTCTTTCGTGGCTTCTTCGGCTTTGGGGTCATGTTGATCTTTCACTCCCATTTGCTGAACAATCTCTACCGCCGGAAACCGGCCGTAGCCTTCCAAAGTGATAAGAGAAACGGGGGTGATCTGCTGAACAATTTTCGGGTCAATGCCAAATTCCGCTGAGATATCAGGTTTGCCCTGCAGATCTTTTAAGGCGAGCCAGTCATAGGGTGCATGGGCGGGTACGCTGTAGACAACGCCAGTTGCCTGTTTTGGGTCGACAAACCACCCTGGCAGTATTGGAAATTTGGCTTTTGTGATGGGATTTGTGAATGTTTTTCCGATGAGTTCTCTGCCTTTTAGGGCGCGTTTAATCTCGACTTTCTTTTCTTGTTCTCGCAGTTTCTCAGCGGCTTCTTGGCTGATTATCCAATTTTCCTGATCGACAGCTGCCTCAACGTATGTTGCGTCAGGGTTGATCCACATGTTTGTGACGCCATAGATAGTTTCTGGCCTGAATGTCGCAGCCGGCAGAAAGGTGCGTTCATCTAACTGGTATTTTATGAGAATGTATTCTTCTGGGGTTACTCCTTCGCCAATCTGGCGGTCATGGTCGCCGGTTGGGCTTTTGTCTTTTGGACACCAGACCACGGGGTGTGTGCCTTTTGACACATATCCCTGTTCCCTCAAGTTTGTGTACTGCCATTCAATGAACTTCTGGTAAGTGGGCATTACTGTCGTAAATTCGCGTCGCCAATCGATCGAAAAACCGATTGCCCTTGCCGCAGCGCGACCCTCGTTAGTGTAATACTGAGCCATATAGAGCGGGTCAGCAAACTTCTTCAACTCCGCTTCAGGCACACCGTCAACTTCTCGCAAGAGGCGAATGTATATCTCGTCACCTTTTTTCACGCGATTGCTGGCGGCCAAAAGTGGTTGACCTGTCCAATGCCAAGACCAAGGCCAAAGAACGTTGTAGCCTTGCATTCGCTTGAATCGGGCATATACATCAACTCTTGTAGCGGTGAAGGCGTGACCCACATGCAATGGTCCATTCATGTAGGGGTAGGGGAATGTGACCAGTAGTTTCTTCCGTTCTGGGTCAGGGTCAGCCTCGAATAGGTGAGCTGCTTCCCAATATCTAAGCCATTTTTCCTCGGTTTGCTTGGTTTGGCTCATGAAAACTGTTGAATCAGGTCCAAGGCTATTAAGATTTTTGCTCTCACCTGACGATTGCATTTACGACTGAGTATTTTGTTGTGAGGAGAGAGTGTTGTACGTTTTGCCTGAACGATATGTGTACGGGTTACTTTTTTTGGGTTGTCGTTGCGAGTTTGGACCTAAAGTGAGAAATATAGATGACTCGAATAGAGTATTGGGGCTATGCAAAACGATGCCTGAGCAAAAGTTTGCGGAAAAAGCAGGGGAGATTCTGTTTGAGAAAGGACGTGCTGCAGTAAGTTTGGCGAGAGAAAGAGTTTTAAGAGAGAACGTGGAGCATGCGCCGCTTCGAGAGGCCTTGCGCTGCTTCGTAGAGGATTGGAATGATGTATTGCATCCAGCGTTGGTTTCACTTGCTTGTGAAGCGGTGGGGGGAAGGTCTGAGGCGACTGTCAAAGTGGGCGCAGCTTTGGTGTTGCTTGCGGGTGGCGCCGACATCCATGACGATGTGATTGATGAATCAATTATTAAGGGAGCTGAGCAGACAGTTTTTGGAAAGTTCGGGAGAGATCTCGCCATTCTAGCGGGCGACGCAATCTTGCTGGAGGGTGCTTACATGCTTCATGAAGCCTGCGAGGATCTTGAATTTGCCAAGAAAAATGCGATTTTGGATTTGGTGAAGCGAGCGATCTCTGAGATCAGTAGTGCTGAGGCCGCTGAGGCGAGTTTGCGAGGAAAAATCGACATCCCGAAGCAGAAGTACCTGAATATCATTCACCACAAGGTCGCAGCTGGGGAAGCAGCGACGAGAATAGGAGCAATACTCGGAGACGGTACGCCTGAAGAAGTTGAAACGCTCGGTGAATATGGTCGCGTTTATGGAGTTTTGATGTCAATGAGAGACGAGTTTATCGACGTTTTTGAGCAAGATGAACTCTCTAATAGGGCAGAGAAAGAGGTTTTGCCGTTGCCAATAATTGTGACGCTTGCCGATGAGTCCAAGAAGCCTGCGTTGTTGCAGCTTGTAGGGGGAGAAATTACCAATAAGAAGATTGAAGAAATAGTTGACATAGCAACGAACAGCTCGGAGAGTGCAGCCTTGGTTTCTGAGATGAAATGGATGGTTGATCAGATAATCTCCAAAATAAACAATCTGCGATCTTGTAAAGAAGAACTCGGGCTGCTTGCTATCGCAACACTTGAAGATCTCTAGACCGACCAGCTATCTTGGTGCTTGCTAAACCCAGAATTTCCCGAATCTGAATGGTTTTGGTTTCGTCTTGAAGCCCTCTCCCTTTAAGTGTATATCTGTAGAACAGTACGGGCTTAAAAGACTTGCGGTAAATACATACCACTCCAATATATCCCCGTGGTATGACTGGCTATTTGTATTTCGCATATTGTTTATGAATACTTAACACTTATTTTCCAAAGTTGCCACAAAGAAGCATCGAAGAGTACGATAGCGAATGCTTAGCAGGCATCTGGCTGGTCTTTCTGACCTTGGAAACAAAAAAAACATAGTGAGCATATTTCTGATTTCCAACGCGCTCGTTTGGTATTTCGCCGTGTTATCTGCCATGCCATCTGACGGGATTTCTTTGTGGGCGCCCGTGCATTTTTCAGCCCTAATTGTATCTGCCTTTGCAGGAGCCTCATACGCCAAGCAATTGGAACGGTCCAAATTTCTCATGTTATGGATGATAACGGGAGTCGTTTCTTCAACAATGCTATTTGGTCTGGGGAGCACTTCTGCGGTAATAGTTAGTCTGACCGCCTTTTTCTTGGGTTTATCCTTGGGATTTGGAATGCCAGCATGTATGAGCTATTTCACTGACAACGTGCAAATCGAAAGTCGAGGTAGAGTGGGCGGAATTGCCATGCTTGTTAGCGGAATAGGGATTGTCGGGTTTGGACCTGTGATTGAAGCCAGCAATTTGTTTTCAGTTGGTTTGATACTGGCAGTCTGGCGTTTGCTCAGTCTATTGGTTTTCTTGGGAGCTAAAGATTACCGCCGAGTTGAGCGTAAAGAGACCGTGCCCTCCTACAAGCAAGTCCTTAGTCGACGCTCTTTTGTACTATATTTTGTGCCGTGGATTATGTTTTCCTTGGTTGATTACGTTGCAGCACCACAAACCCTAGACGCCAGTTTTGTGGTTATTCAAACTATCTTCATGGGTGGCGCTGCATTTTTGGGAGGTTTCTTTATGGACTCTATAGGGCGTAAGCCCATGGCGATTGCCGGATTTGCAATGTTGGGATTAGGCACCGCGATCCTCGGCCTTTTTGGAGAGCTTCAGCCCTTCGTGCTATACTTCAATGCAATGATAGATGGTGTTGCATATGGTTTCTTGTTTGTTCTTTTCGTTTTAACCTTGTGGGGCGATCTCAGCCATAGTTTCTCAAGCGACAAATACTATGCACTGGGTGTAATGCCTTTCTTCGTCTCCACATTTCTTGGACTCACCTTGGGATCACCAATAACTGAAGTTGACAGTTATTGGTTTTCTTTCGCTGCTTTTTTCTTGTTCCTAGCTGTTTTACCGCTTTTCTACGCGCTTGAAACCTTGCCTGAGAAGGTTATGAAGGAAAGACAACTCAATATCTACATCGAAAAAGCTCAAGAAATAGCACAAAAATACTATTAAGCTGTATCTCGTTCCACGGTAAACGTGTTCCTCCATCTGATACTAACAACCGAGTGCAACCTCCAGTGCAGATACTGTTTCGGCGAAACCATGGATGATTTCGAGGAAGACTTCTCGGGATTGGAAGTGGACTATTCTCTGCCGAAGACGGTTGTCTACGACTGGAAAACTCTTGCAGATTTCTGCAGCAAAGACCCAGATTGTGTCCTAACGTTCTACGGTGGGGAACCACTGCTGCGCACGAAAGATGTTGAGCGGGTCATGGAATCCGTTCGAGCAAAACAGTTCATGATTCAAACGAACGGGCTGTTGTTGGACAAGTTGGAGCCTAAGTACGTCAACCGCTTCCACACGATTCTTGTCTCAATTGACGGAGATGAGGCTTTGACCGATNNTTCTGGGGAAACGACCATTCGAGACGCGACTTCAAGCAGTGGAGTGAAGACAGCTACATCCCGGGCGTAGCTCACCTGGCAGAGTATTGGGTCGATTTGATGGAGAAACAAGGTGTGGTCTGCAAGCTTTATCCGTTTTTGGGAATCGCAAATTCGCTGCTGCGTAGCGAGAAAGAAAGCCGGCTTCGCTGCGGGGGCGGATGGATAAATTACGCAATCCAGACCGACGGGAACATAATCCCGTGCCCGACGATGTGGGGAATGAAAGACTATTACCTTGGAAACATACGAGATGC
>DUHG01000110.1 GCA_013330975.1 Candidatus Bathyarchaeota archaeon | reverse complement strand
TTCCCTGAATGGGTTGTCTGTTGCTCTTCCGGTGAAGGCGACAGGCTGGAATATTAATCCACGAATAATGTCGCTGTTTTTGGCGGTGAAATTTATGAGGTTTCCGACTTCGGCGTCATTGAATCCTTGCATAAGAGAGTTTACAAGAATGATTTCCATGTCTTCGCTCCGGCAGACCTCTATAGCTTTCATCTTCGCTCTGAGCAGGGGTTGACCCCTAATCTTTCTGTAGAAGTCGTCACGAAAACTGTCAAATTGCAGATAGACTATGTTTAACCCGTTTTTCTTCAGTTTAGCAGCTATTTCTGGAGATTCAGCGAGTTTGACTCCATTTGTTGCCAGAATTGTCATGAACCTTAGCTTATGAGCTGCGCCGACGATTTCAGGCATATCTTCGCGTTCTAATGGTTCTCCTCCAGAGAATAGAATTGCTGGGGGTCTGGGGTTCCGTTTGCTCAGAAAAGTAAGCATTCGGATGATTTCCTCTTTTGTTGGTTCGTACTCGACTTGTTGGTCAGAAAATGTTGAGAAGCATATGGCGCATTTCAAGTCACATCGCTTGGTAACATCGATTACGCCGATGACTGTGTCGGAAACGTGCTTGTCACAGGATTCGCAGACGTAGGGGCAGCCTTCAGGATTTCTTGGGGTCGACTGGTCTTCGAAGCATTGAAAATAGTCAAACCTTTCTGCGAAATTAAAAACGTCCGAACTCTGCCAATGAGTGGCTGTGAAAATACCATGCTCTTGGCACTCCTTNNCTCAACCAACTATGGCCTCCACAATTAGTGAGAGAATAAGCAGAATCATAGAACGAGTTATCAGGCGCTCATATTTTCGCACATTCTCAATAGTTGTGGGTGAGGTCAACAGCTTGAACGAGGAATACAAGAGAATTGCGCCCCAAAAGAGTATTAGAATTACGTAATATATGCTAAAGAAGCCTAGGAAGAAAGGAAGGGGGGCGAGAATTGCGGTTATTGAGAAGAACAAGGAGGCGATCTTGGTTGAACCAGCATTGCCTACAAGCTTGGGAAGGGTTGGATATCCCACTTTGGAGTCGCCCTCGAAGCTTAGTATGTCTCGAAGGATGTTGCCGCCTATTGTGCCGAAGCAGATTGGATAGAGACTTAGGGAAACCAGGCTAACTGTGTGTAAGGAAAGTGCTGCTTCGCCATATATGAATGCGGTTCCGACGAGGAGTCCTACCAAGATGTTTGCGGCGAGACCAGATCGGCGCTTGACAAAAGCCGAATAGACAATGAGCAAAGCAGAATCGATGAGAAGAATTAGGAAGCTGAGGTAGCTGATGAGAAGACCTAGAACGAGTCCTACTGCGAACAGGGAAGAGGAGATTATGATGACCTGTTTTAGGGATAGTGCGCCTGAAGGAATGGGGCGGTCAGGTTTAATCACGGCGTCGCTTTCTCTGTCAAAGTAATCATTTAGTGCGAAACCGCCTGAAGTTATGAAAGCCATCGAAAAGAAAACCAGCAGGATCGTCTGGATTGGGATGAAATCTTTTGTGATTGCGAACGCTGTGATTAAAGACAGCCCGCCTGTCATCATCCAGTAAGGAAGTCTCAACAAAGAAAATAGGGCTCTGATTGCTGCGTTATTCATTAAGGAGCTTCCTCTCTGCCAGCAGAGTCCTAATATGGTCTTCGAGTCTGATTTTCGGAGACCAGCATAGCTCGCGTTTTGCCTTCGTAATGTCGAACCATATGGAGTCTATGTCTCCGTGCCAAGAAACGTTCGTTGTTGTTATGGCGGTCTTGCCGGAAAGCCTCAAGATTTCGAGTATCATCTTTGCTAGGTCGAGGATCTTCGTTGTTTTTCCGAAGCCGATGTTGAAGGTTTGTCCGAGGGCTTTTTCGGAAGTGGCAGCCAGTGAGAGCGCTTCGACTACGTCTGATACGTGAACGAAATCTCTCGATTGCAAGCCTGTTCCGATTATTTCGAGTTTAGTTGGATTTCGGGTGATCTTGTCGAAAAAATCACTTATTACGCCGTGGCAGCGGGAACCGTAAACGTTGGCGAACCTCAACACTGTCACATCTAGTCCATACTGGCTTGCATACATGTCACAGTACTCTTCGCCGACAACTTTTGATAGACCATAGCAGGAGAAGGGATGAAAACCATAGCTTTCAGGAGTCGGCATGACTGATGGATTTCCGTAGACTGCTGCGCTCGAGGCAAAAATCACTCTGGAATCATCTTTTCGCGCCTTCTCGAGAACGTTCAATGTACCTCTAGCGTTTGTGTCAAAATCCTCAGTGGGGTTCTCCATTGAATATGGAACAACAACTTGAGCAGCCAGATGAAAAATTAGTTCAGCCCTATCAAGACCGCAGAGTTGTGTGAAGTCAAGAATGCTGCCTTTAACGAACTTNNGTTACAAGTATTTTTTCCCCTTTGAGTGCAGCCATGAAGTCCACAACAAAGTCTATATTCTTTTTTAGAGGAGTGAATAGGGTATATGTCGAAGTTGAATGCTATAAAAACTTTTAGGGATTTGCTTGCCTTCCTCACTATTATACCAGTTGGCAAGACAGAAGACTTC
>DUHG01000159.1 GCA_013330975.1 Candidatus Bathyarchaeota archaeon | reverse complement strand
CGAAAAAACAGTTGAGATCTACGAACAAATGCTGAAGCGCTGACCAATGTGGCAGAAAACGGAAAAATAATTCACAAAACACAAGGTCAAAAATATTCCAGGCGAATAACCGTGGATTCCCAAGGCCACATTCATTTCCAGCCCAATGTTCTCGCTCAACGCGGCAGAAAATTTTGAGCTGCTCTTAAGAAAGACACTTTAGGCATGTTTACAATCTCCTTTCTCAAAGAAAACCATTCATAGGCTATACCAATGGCCATCGATAAACAATCTCTCAAGAAACTGTTCCCAAACCTTGCCAGAGAACTCGAAAACGGAGATGTTAAGATCAACATAGACTCAGTTCACGCAGAAACTGATAGCCCCCAGAGAACAGTGCCTGACAAGCTACGCGACTATAACCCAAATGTGGTAGATTTCATACGCCGATGTGACACAGAAACTCAAGCAGGATCAATAATAACCTACATGGAGAGGCGAGGCGAAATCACCAATGAATACGCTGAACATCTCAGACAGAAACTCACGAGGGAAGGAATAAGAAGTTTTGGACCAAAGAAAGAAGACGGCTACTACTTCACTGAGGAAAGACCCTGCTGATCACTTGGCATTTTGTCGTGAAGGGAAAGCATACGCAAGCCAAACAGAATTAGGCTTGTTTCCAAAAGTAAATAAACAAGCTGACTAGTAAATAGAGAAACTTGAAACCTGAGGAAATCCGATTGAAAAGGGCTGTTTCTCTCCTCACCCTCGCCATATTCCTAATGGCGATTATGACTCCANNCATGTGGTCATTCGCGATACTATAACAGTCAACGGACAAATATCCGACGGTTTCCTCATCGGTTTTCCATACAAATACAGCTCATACCTTCTCAAAGGCGTGGCCTCCAGCTCCCAAGAGATTTTGCCTCTCAGTCTTGACGTTCCACTGGGGGAAGTGAGCGGGTTCTACGGCGCCAAAGTTACTTTTCCAACAGGTTCTCCCAACACATTCACGGTAATCTTCGTTTTATCAAATACCCTGCTCACAACCAACTCCGGAGGGTTCTTCCTAGATTTTCCTGCATATCCAAGTCTTGCCCAGGAAGCCGCCCATTGCAAAGTCACATTAGCTCTCCCCGACGAAGCATCTGTTACTAGTGTTCAGAAGGGTGACGGTACCGTTTATTCAGGGAAATTTGAGAAGAACAATTTGGCAGCTTTCAGCCATTTCCCCGCCAACGCGACAGTTAACACTCCAGAAGGCTTGATCAGACAGATAGACGTTGCAACGCTAAGTCGGATTGCTACAATGGGCATAGCCGGCGAGATCACAGTATTAGATAGCTACCGAATTTCCAACAATTCAACTGACCAGATAACCTCACTCAAAATTGAAGTTCCNNCCACTAAAAAGCGGGCAATCAGTCTCCCTGAGAGTCGGGTACGGTCTTCCAAGCGCCTCGTTCGACCAAACGCGTTTCACTCTAAATTTGGAGCTTTTTCCCTATTTTAGCTACTACATTCGCCAGGTCTCAATTACTGTTGTTCCTCCTGAAGGCGCTCGAATCGTTTTTCCCTCTCTTTCCTCACTGTCTTCCTCCCCAACATTGGATAGACAGCTCTTTCAGGAAAAAATCAAGTTTGCCCGAGACGGCTTGAGCTATGTGGACCATGAGTTGCAACCAGAGAAAACCATGCAAATTGTATATGAATACAACTCGCTATGGGTTTCCTTCCGTCCCACGATCTGGGTTTGGGGTTTGGCTGCAGCAGGAAGTGTTGTACTAGTCTTTTTCAGACGCCCCAAAACACAAAAGACCTCAAAATCAACAAAGATCCCCGTTCCAAAACTCACTACAGGCAAAATCGAATCAGAACAAATTAGAGCTCTAGCTGATGCCTATGAAGAAAAGATGAGGATATCCTCAGAAATCACGCTTCTATCGCAGCGAGCTCAGAAGGGAAAAATGCCCCGACGTCAATACAAAGTGCAAAAAAGAGCTCTAGAATTGAGAAAAGCTTCACTGTCCAAGACAATTTCCGAGTTGAAACCAACTTTCATCGCAGCTGGCGGCAACTATGCGGATTTAGTGAAGCAGCTCGACACGGCAGAGACCGAGGTTAACACAGCCGAAGCGAATCTCAAAGTCGCTGATGCACGTCGCAAGACTGGAGAATTGACCATTGAAGACTACAAGAAGTCAATCTCGGACCTTCAGAAACGGAAAGAAAAGGCCGAGTCAAAGTTCAGCGGAATCCTTTTGAGACTTCGTGAAGAAATTCGTTGACCCACCTAAACGCTTTTATTCGACTCCATGTTTTCTCAATAAAAACAAGAGGTAAGAACATGGTAAAGATAGTTGTTGACAACGAAAAGTGCAACGGATGCGAAACCTGCGTAAACACATGCCCCGTCGGCGTTTACGAGGTAAAAGATGGCAAATCCTCTCCTTCCAAGGTTGAGGAGTGCCTTGTATGTAGAGCATGCGAAGCACAATGCCCCACAGGCGCAATCCAAGTTATCGAGTAGGCTTTCCCGCAATAATCCTATCTGGCAAATTTCTTTGCCATGCTAGGTAGGTTTAATTACTTTCTTTATTTCTTAGCTTTCTTCTAGTTCTCAATCAAAGCTAGCAATTGCTTGTCCACTCGGGATTAGGAAAAATGTACAATAGCGACTTGCGGACAAAAGTCCCAGTTTCTCAATCATCTAAAACTCTGNNGCTTTCTTAGGCTTTCTTGCTATCCACAACGGGAGCCCCATCTTTTCGCTGGCTCGCCTGAGAACCAGTTTTCTTAATGAATCCAGCTTGCAGTCAAGCTTCAGCGCGACTGGCATGCTTGAGGCAAACTTTGCCATCTCGTAGGATGCAAAGGGTAGACGCAGTTCAATATTATGGAAATTGCAGATTTTCTTATCTCTCTCGATGTTACTCTCGTGGATTCCTATTATGTCCTCAAACATCGTTCTCCTTGCTTTTTCCTCACCATGCAAAAAGTATTCATTTGCGTAACGCCGATATCCAGCGAAAAGTTCGTCGGCTCCCTGCCCCGCGAGAAGGACTTTGAATCCCGCTTCAGCAGTCTTCTGTGCCGTCCAGTGGAAAGCTATCCCAATAGCCGTATCAAGCGGATCCGGCTTCTCAATAAGTTCAACAACCTTGCGAATTGCGGCTGCCACATCTTCCTCTCCAAAAAGGTGAACATCCAAAGGCAGTTTCATTTCATCCGCAGCTCTTTTTGCTTCTTCCGTTTCAGGTTGCCCTCTAAGACTCACATGAACCAACCTGACTTCACAGCTCCTTCTGGCTAGAAAAGCGACTGTACTGCTGTCTAGCCCTCCTGAAAATGCCACCGCGATTTCCTTTTCGCCGTGAACCCGAACTTGGACTGCATTCTCCAACATTCTGACGATGTTGTCAGCTGCCTCCTCCATGGTCATCTGCTTGGGTTCAGAAAACGTCAGCGTCTTCACTGGCTTAAACCTGAACCCTTGATTAGTGATTACGCCCAAGTTGCCAGGAGGAAAAGACCTTGGTTCCTCAATTCCTATTTTCCACAGAACACTTCGGTTCGACCCGACCGCTGCGTAGGTAGCGTTTTCTCCATAGTACAAGGGCTGAACCCCAACTGGGTCCCTCACTACGACAATTCTCGAGGACTCCACGATTATTGAGGCAAAATCGCCTTCGAAACAACAAATGGTCTTCTCGAGGGCTTTTTCATGCTCGGTCGATGTCTCGCCTGCAATATTAACTGCAAGAGAAGATCCGAGAATGGGCGAATAGATTCTTCCCTGAAAAACAGACACCGAATGTCCAAATTCAGTAATCGACAAATCATCGCCCGAAAGGACTGAACCAACCGCAGCAGATGTTGCCGCTCTGATATTGGTTTTTTCTATCCCTTTGGTTTTGGGCAACTGTGGCGAGACTACTTCGATGCGTTCCAATTTCGTTCTCTCCAACAGATTGAGCGCTTTAGCAACTGCTTGCTTTGCGCCTACCCCACTCTTGTCCAAAACAGCTAGAATCTTCGCCATACGTTTCCGCTCAGTTCTTGTCAAAATCACTTTTGTCTTGGCAAGACATTAATCTTTAATCCGTGTATCCTTTNNTTGGCTCAAGCTGAAGTTGGCAATATACCTCCGAAAGACGCCGAAAAAATTGCTGAAATGGCCTGCACAGAATACGTCAAGGTAGACAGAGTGAAAGAGATAGAACGAGATATCAAACATGACCTTGCAGCTTTGGTGAGAGCATTAGCCGAGGTCTGTGGTTCAAGCGGTGGCTACGTTCATCTTGGTGCTACCAGCTATGACATCGTTGACACCGCTAACTCACTGCAGCTTAAAGAAGCCATGGGCATCATAGAGAAGAAGCTAATCTGCTTCAAAGATATTCTAAAAGAAAAAACCAAAATGTACAAAAATACCGTGATGATCGGTCGCACACATGGTCAGCATGCCTTGCCAATCACCTTAGGATTCAAGTTTGCAGTTTGGACGAGCGAAGTATCAAGACACATCGAGAGACTTAGACAATGCAGAACGCGTGTGCTTGTGGGCAAGATGAGCGGCGCAGTCGGCACCCAAGCCGGTTTAGGCGAACATGCTTCTCGTATCCAAGAACTTGTAATGAAGCGTCTTGAAATCCAACCAGCTGAAATATCGACCCAGATAGTTCAACGAGATCGGTATGCTGAACTTGTTTGTGTTTTCGCATTGATTGCTAGCTCGCTTGAAACCTTCGCCACTGAGATACGTGAGCTTCAAAGGCCCGAGATCGGAGAGCTTTCTGAGTCTTTTGGGGCTGAGAAACAGGTTGGCAGCTCGACTATGCCGCATAAGAGGAACCCTGAGACCTGTGAGCGAATATGCGGCTTGGCCCGAATCGTCAGAAGTCTCGTAATTCCGGCTATGGAGAATATTGTCACGTGGCATGAAAGAGATCTTACCCAGTCTTCAGCTGAACGTTTTATTTTTCCTGAAGCCTGCATTCTGACTGATTACTTGCTTGATATGATGATTAATGTAGCTACAAACCTCTGCATTAACGAGCAGCGTATGTTTGACAATACTAAACTGACAAAAGGACGTGCGATGTCAGAGGCAGTAATGATTGCGCTCGTAAGGAAAGGCGTCAACCGTCAAGAAGCACATGAATTACTCAGGCAACTCACAATAAAAAGCGAAATCGAAGCAAGACCCTTCAAAGATATTCTCAAAGAAGACAAGATCATTATGGAAAAACTAGCAGAGAATGACATCAAAGCAGCTCTAGACCCCAAGAACTACTTGGGTACTGCTGTAAACCAAGCCGAAGCAATTGCCGGAAAAGAAGACTAATAATCGCTCAGGGCTTTTTGCTTCCAGTCTTCACCGCTCTCAAGCTTTTCCCATTCTTCTCTTTTGACAAAACCGCCAACTTGTTCCTTAATTCTCTTGGCGACTCTAGGTCCGATTAGCGGAAGATTAGTTAAATCCTCCAAGCTTGAACGTTTGATGTCTTCAACTGTTTTGTATCCGGAATTGTACAATATTCGTCCGCGCATACGACCGATTCCTTCCAGTTTCACGATTGGAAGCAGCTCTTTTTTTATTCCCTTCGCCACTCGATCCATCAGTTCAGCGCTCAGGGACAGCACTTCCCTATTTCTAAAAAGCATAGACAGCTCATTGGTCGCATGTAGCAGCCATTTCGCATTTTCGATTGCCTTATAGAGGTCTCCTGGCTGCACTCTAAATCGTTCGATAAGCGAGTCCTCACTTGCCTCTTCAATCCAGCTGTTCAATACAAGAGCTGTCTTGACTTCGCCTAGGAATTCTTCGTAGCTAATCCGGTCTTCCCACTCGTTCGGGACCTCCACCAGAAATTCCTCCTTGTGTGCTTCTAAGACAAGAGCAATTTCGTCGAGCTCTTGAGAATAAGGTCGCATTACGGGACCCATGTCTGGGGTGTGTGCCGCTAAATGTAATAGGCTGAGATCGGTCAATTTGGAAGACGCGTTCTTGACGGAGTCGCGAATCACCACAGCCGAAAGTGGATCGATATAGAGCTCACTTACCCGCTTCCCAAACTTTGTGGCGGAGACGTGCTCTCCTTCCCAGATGATCATTTCCTCGGCGGACAAGTATTTCATTATCTTAGCGATCAAACTTCGGATGGCTTTTACATCATATTGGTAGGCATAGAAAGTTTTTCCGAAGAATTCGTAAACACCTTTCTCCGTCTTTGCAAAGTCCGAAGCAATCGTGGCTAGAACATGACCCCGAATTATTTTCTCAACAGCAAGTCTTGACCATATGCGCTCAGGTTTAGCCAGTATATAGCTATCCATCAAGTAGTCAGCTTCATCAGCTGTCTTTGCGATCAGGATTGCTTCTCCTGTTTTGTCATACTTGGGTCTTCCAGCCCGTCCTGCCATTTGCTTGTACTCTAAAACAGCAATCGGGTAGTACCCATACCCTATCTCATATCGCCTGTAGTCCTGGATGACAACTGTTCGCGCAGGAAGATTCACCCCAAAAGCCAAAGTTGGCGTAGCGGTTAGCACTTTGATCTTGCCCTGCCTAAAAAGATCCTCTATTACTCTGCGGTGACCTCCACCCAGACCAGCATGATGAAAAGCCGTACCGCATCTAACTAAACCTGCCAGCGACTCGCTAAGCCTTGTTCTTTCACCTACAGATAGTATTCTCTCAGCTTCGTGTTCCAGAGTCCTCTTGAGGGGCTTGGAAATGAGGTCGCCCATATGCTCAGAGATGTGTTTTGCCAGAGTAACCGAGTTTTTTCTTGTTGAGGCAAAAACTAGCGCTTGTCCTCCATTTTTGACCGTGTTAACGGCTATGTTTAAAGCAAAATTCCTCGTTTTAGCTTCTATTCTTCTGGCATCGCCGTCTTTGAACTGGATTTCCTCATGCAGAAGAACGCCTTCTTTTAAGGTAACTGGACGCCATTCTGTTACGACAAAGTTGGCTTTGAGCCAGCCAGCAATCTCGTCAACATTGTTTACGGTCGCGCTTAATGCCAGAATCTGCATTTTCGGGTTGACCGACATCAGTCTTGCGAGAACGACCTCAAGCGTTGGACCCCGTTCCGCCTCGTTAAGCAAGTGTATTTCGTCTGCGACAATCAGAGAGATTTCATCCATCCATCTGGTTCGGTGCCGCAAGAGTGAGTCCGCTTTCTCGTTGGTTGTGACTATGATGTCATATCTTTCCAGCCATCCGTCAGTGCTGTCAAAGTCTCCAGTGCTAATTCCTATGCTGACCCGTTTGCCATCATTTCTTCTAAGTGATGTATACTTCTTAAATTCTTCATATTTCTCATTCGCCAATGCCCTAAGCGGGGTCAGATATACGACTTTTCCGCCTCTTTCAAGAACATGTTTAAGCCCGCAGAGCTCTGCGACTAGGGTCTTACCGGATGCAGTTGGACTGGCAAGAATCAAATTCTTCCAATCTAAGACTCCTTCCTGTACTGCTTCTTCTTGCGGAGGATACAATTCGGTTATTCCATTCTGAATGATCGCCGCTTTGACCGATTCAGGTATTGGGAGCTCAGCTATTTTCAATCAGATGCGCCATAGACTATTTTCATTTGTTACTTAAGTGAGTGATGAGTTTATTGTGTTTTTTTGCTACTATCAGTTCTTCATCATTTCTTGCTCCGCAAAACCTACTTCCTTTGTTTCAAGTTTCCTGAAGCGTGATCTATCTCATTTGACAGCGGCAAACTAATATTGAATCACGAGAAGATGCAACAATGTTTCACGACTACGTTTTTCTACTTGAATTGGCATAATAGAATATTCAGTTGTTTGCTTGCAGGTTGTGATTTGTTGGTTGAAAACGTTAAAGAACTACTCAAGGCCCATGAAGGGATAGTCCATGAGGTTTACCTGGACAATGAAAACTCAACAATTGTCCCGAAAGAAGTAATCGATGCTATGCTTCCCTACTACGGTGAGAAAGCATACGGAAACCCGACCCTAACCCACAAACCAGGTTGGGAAGCATTCGAGACGATAATGGGCTCCCAACAGAAAATCGCCAAATTCCTAGGCGCAGAAATTCTCGAGGAAATGACCTTTACCTCTGGAGAAACAGAGGCAAACAACCTCGCCTTAATGGGCAGCGCTTTTGCCAACAAAGGAAAAGGCAAAAAAATCGTGATTTCAGAAATCGAACCCATCAGCGTTCTACATGTTGCTGAGATGCTACAGAAATACGGGTTTCAGCTGATCAAATCTTCAGTAGATAAAGAGGGTATAATTGACCTCGAGAAGCTTAAAGAAAATGTTGACAAAGAAACAGTCCTCGTCAGCATATCAAGCGTTAACAATGAGGTAGGAAGCATTCAACCTATAAAGGAAGCAGTAGCCATAGCGAAAGATAAAAACCGAGAACTAGTTTTCCATACTGATGCTTCGGACGCCTATGGTAGAATATCCTTTAACGTAAAAGATCTCGGAGTAGACATGGCAACCGCAAGCAGCTACAAGATTCTTGGTCCCCGTGGAATTGGAGCACTATACGTAAGGGAAGGGGTCAACGTGGACAGAATACTCGAAGGTCAGATTGGCACGCAGAAACTTTGGCCGGGTGTTGAAAATACCCCTCTGATTGTAGGTTTCACAGCGGCTTCAGAGTTGGCTTTCCATAATTTCGAAGCCAACGTGAACCACATGCGGCACCTGAGAGACAAGCTGATTGACGGCATATTTGGCAGACTTTCAGATGTTAAACTAAATGGTGCCAAGGGCGAAAAACGATCACCCGACAATGCAAATATCAGCTTCCTAAGATGCGAAGGCGAAGCACTAACAATTGAGCTCAGCCTCAAAGGCGTTTATGTCTCGAGCGGAAGCGCTTGCAGCAGAAGGCTTCTTCAGCCAAGCCACGTTCTGGTTGCCATAGGCAGAAAATTCAGTGAAGCTCACGGAAGCATCTTGATGAAGACAACAAGATACCATACAGAAGAGGATATAACTTATGTCCTAGACGTGTTACCTACTGCAGTTGAAAGGATTAGAAGAATAGTTGGCTCAACAGGAGTTGATTAAGAATGTCACGTGTACCCTTACCCTACACCCAGAAAGTCCTTGACCTATTCAGAAACCCTAAGAACCTAGGAAAAATGGAAGATGCCTCAGTAGTTGCTGTCGCTGGAAACCCTGCCTGCGGAGACATGATAACCCTATACCTAAAGATCAGCGAACAAGAAGTCATCGAGAAAACCTCTTTCGAAAGTTATGGCTGCGCAGCAAATATTGCCACCGCCAGCATAGTCACTGAAATGATCAAGGGTCTGAAGCTTGAAAACGTTTGGAAAGACGTAACCTGGAAAAAAGTGACTGAAGAAGTGGGCGGTCTGCCCAGCGTCAAATTTCACTGCGGTATCCTCGCTGTAGGTGCCGTTAAGAGAGCAATAAGAAAATACTATCAAGAAAAAGGAGCCTCTCCCAGCTGGGTTCCTCAGGAACTGACCTTTGAAGAGAAACAGGCTATAGAGGAAGAGGAACTTGCAAAGTCGCTGTCAAAGAGACTTAAGGCTGGGGAGGAAAAACAATCCTAGATTCCCAAAGGATCCGCAAAGATTTCCCAATCTTAAAGCGCAATATAAACGGCAATCCGCTAATCTACTTTGACAACGCAGCTACAACACAGAAGCCACGCCAAGTAATTAACTCAATTCGGCGCTTCTATGAGCAACATAACGCAAATGTTCACAGGGCAGTTTACACTCTCTCTCAGGAGGCTACCGAGCTGCACGAAAGCGCCAGAGAAAAGATAGCCAAATTCATAAACGCCAATGATTCATCCGAAATCATCTTCGTTCGAGGCACGACAGAGGGAATAAACCTTGTCGCCTATTCTTGGGGGCTTCGGAACCTAAAGAAAGGCGATGAAGTTCTAGTTTCGCTTTTAGAGCATCACAGCAACATAGTTCCCTGGGAAATTCTCTCAAAGATAAACGGGTTCACCGTGAAATACGCCAGAGTAAACAATGACGGCACATTAGATTATGAGGATTTTGAAAGCAAATTATCGAGAAAAACCAAAATTGCCAGCTTAAGCCACGTCTCGAATGTTAGTGGCATAATAAACGATGTTAAGAGAATAGCCAAAGTGGCCCATGATCATGGAGCACTGATGCTAGTGGATGGAGCGCAATCTGTTCCGCACAAACCTGTTGACGTCCAAAAGCTGGACATGGATTTCCTTGCGTTTTCAGGACACAAAATGCTTGGACCAACCGGGATCGGAGTGCTATATGCAAAAAAATCGCATCTTGAAAAAATGGATCCATTCCAAGGAGGCGGAGAAATGATAAAGGAAGTGTCCTTTAGCAGTAGCCAAGCCCGATGTGATATCAGCTTGAATGATCCTCCATGGAAATTTGAGGCTGGAACACCCCACATCAGCGGGGCAATCGGCTTGATGGAGGCTGTCAAGTATCTGGGGAAGATTGGAATGGATCAAGTGCTCGGGCACGAATGCCTCCTAACTGGCTACGCATTAAAACGCATGAAAGAATGCAGCAAAGTCATTCTTCACGGACCAACCGACACATCGCTTAAGTGCGGAATAATACCTTTCAGTGTGCAGGGATTGTCATCACACGACGTTGCTCTCCTCTTTGACAACTATGGCATCATGATTCGGAGCGGTTATCACTGTGCTCAGCCTCTTCACCAGGTTTTCAAGCTGCAGTCCTCCGCTAGAGCGAGTTTCTACATATACAACACTCCAGATGAAATCGATCGTTTTGTGGAAGTCCTGAAGGAGATAGAGCAGCTCTAATGCCCAATATCGAAGATTATGTAGCCCGTACGGAGGGGACTTGCGGCGCTGAGAAAGACATAATCGTGGTCTTCAAGTACGACAGGAAAGACGAAGCCATAGCAAAAATCCTCAAGAAAGCACAGTTGAAAAACGCACTAGCAGGAATAATCTTTGAGCTGTCCTTCAAGGAAGTTTCTTTTCGAGTCTATAAGAGCGGGAAAGCCATATTCCGGAGCATAAAAAATAAAGAAGAACTACTTGGGCTTTTGTCAGAACTCTTGCTCTAGTTGCGGCTTTGTTTTAAGCAAGACAATCTGAAGCATCACATAGTTGTGCCTACAATGTGGATTTCATATATTGCCTCAAAAATCATCCGCAGTTTCTAACTAAATCCGCGTCTAAATCGCATTCTATTTCTGCTTGCCCAATTATAGACGGGTATCAGGAAATACTTGACCCAGTCTGGCAGAGCGTCCTTAATATCACTTTGCAGCCCAATTCGAGTAATTATTCGTCCTTTTCTGGTAATCGGGATATAATATCTCGTAATGGGAAATTTCTTGAAACCATTATTTCGCTTAAAATTGTCCAAAGAAGGGTGGTTTCCCATTCTTGCATACATGAGCCATCCCCATCCTTTTGACGCGCAGATTTCAACTGCCTTGGCGACTAGCGCATTGTTTACTGCCTTATCAGAATGCTCTTGCAGAGAAAGAATCTGGGAAATTATTGCTATTCGGTCGCCATGAACCAGCTGTATGAACCCTAGCAGTTCATCTTCCAAGTAAGCTCCAATGAACAAATCTTGGGCTCTGGCAATCAAACCCTCAACACTTTGAAGCGATTGACCATAATGAGGAAACGCTCTTTCTTGTCGAATAGGTGTTTCGTTATAGATCTTCCATATTCCTTCAGCCAGCTTTCCATCTGTTTCTGCAACTTNNGGCAATTTTGACGAAACCTTTCTTGAGGACTACAAGCCTTGAAAGTTCTTGGTCCACATTTAGAATTTGTTTCAACGGTTCGTAGAAAGGGCCTCTGTGATTGATTGTTCCTCTTTGGAAGAGCCATTCAGGATGAACATGCAGGACTTCTCCCTTGGCTATGCTTGATTCGGCGATTTTAACTGCCTGAGTTGAAGAATTATTGTAGCAGATGAGATCAAAACCTAATGTTGGGAACTCATAGAAAGACTGAAGCGGCAAGTCCTTGGGAACACGTACTCTAGCTTCCCAGATTTTTCGCCTCCACATCAGCCGAGCAGGCAAACGGGCAGTTCCATGAACAGTGAAATACCTAATTTTCCTTCCAGTTGCTTTTTCCAAAGTCTCCAGCTCTTTGAAAGGGTCGTTGGCTATGTGAAGTGCGACTTCATGNNTTTTCGAGTTTTTTAGATAGTCCCTGCTATTTTTCTGATTCAGACTGGTGAAGAGAAAGCTTTTCCATCTAGAAGGAAAGGGATAGTCAACGTCTAGTCTGAGCTTTATCATTTTTTATCTTTTTTGCCACTCCAGATTGAGGTGCTGTGTAATAATAATCCTCTGGCATCCGTAGTTCAGCGTTGCTTTTCAAATTTGGAGGTGCACCACTAAGTTTTCTCTTTATGGAAGTNNTGAACCGTTCTTTCAATTCCCTCTTCAAACTTGGTTTCTGGTCTCCATCCAAGTTTTCGGATCTTTTCTGCGTCAAGAGAATAGCGCAGATCATGCCCTAATCGGTCTTCTACAAATTTAATCAGCGTCTCTGGTTTCCTAGTGAGTCTAAGAATAGTCTTTATCACTTGGATGTTTTCCAGCTCTTGTCTAGCACCGATGTTATAGATTTCTCCAGGTTGACCTCTATGCATAATCATGTCTATTGCTGCACAATTGTCTTCAATATACAGCCAATCTCTCACGTTTTTTCCTGTTCCATAGACCGGTATCGGTTCGTCCAGAAGCGAGTTGATTATCGTTTTTGGAATCAGCTTTTCCGGATGTTGGTTTGGACCATAGTTGTTTGATGACCTCGTTATTATTACGGGTAGGCGGTGTGTTTCAAAATAAGCTCGGCAGAGCAGTTCTCCGCCTGCCTTGGACGCTGAGTAAGGGTTGCGCGGGTTCAGCCTGTCTGTCTCTCTGAAACTGCCTTTAAGAATGTGACCGTAAACTTCATCCGTGCTTATCTGTATAAATCTGGCAACTTTGGACCCTTTCACAGTCTCCAAGAGGTTGTATACTCCGAGGACATCTGTTAGCACGAATGTTCCGGCTTGGAGTATGCTCCGGTCTACATGTGTTTCAGCCGCAAAGTTGACTATGAGGTCACAGTCTACGGCAGCTTTTGTAACATCCTCTCTTATTGTGATGTCTCCCTTGATGAAACTTATTCTGTCCCAAACGTCTTCAAGGTTCTCTTTTCTTCCAGCATAAGTAAGTTTGTCCAGAACAACAACTTCGTATGCTGGGTGCATATTCAGGATGTAGCGTACAAAGTTACTCCCAATGAAGCCCGCACCTCCAGTAACTAGAATCTTCATTGGGATCAACCGTGCTTAAGCCAGTGAGCAGGCTTCCAATCGTAAGGAATTTCCTTTGTGTCTGCTGGGAGTCGATGTTCATCTGGATCCTTATAGTCATAAGTCTCTGTGGGAACATTTAGGAGAAGGGCATGTTCTTCGCTTATTGTCTTGAAGCCGTGCCAGATTTCTGGCGGAATGGTCACTAGAAGAAGATTCTTTTCTCCGATGATGAACTCGTTTGTTTCTCCTTTTGTTTTCGAGTTTGCTCTTTTGTCGTACAAGACGAGTTTCATCATGCCTTTGATGCAGGCCATGTTGTCAATTTGTTTCTTGTGCATGTGCCACGCCTTAACGACCTGTGGGTAGCCAGCAGTAACATAAACTTGACCGAATTTCTCAAACTGTTCCCAGTCGCTTCGCATGACTTCGGTAAGCCAGCCTCTTTCGTCTGCAGTTTGCTTAAGCTGTTTTATCACTACACCTTCAATCATTTTTTCGTCTCACAAGATGATTTTCGAGTTTTCTCCCACTATCAGTTTGTGTCCTTTTGGACCTTTTTGATTTGTAATTATTTCTGAGCCCGCGCCTATCACGCTGTCAATAATCTTGGTGTTTATGTCTATCACACAGTCTTCCATTATAATTGAGTTCTCAA
>DUHG01000066.1 GCA_013330975.1 Candidatus Bathyarchaeota archaeon | reverse complement strand
TTTTGATGGGAAGAGGCTCGTTTCAGATCACAAGCGAAGTCTAGTTACTCTCATTACTTACAAGAGACCTCTGACTGAGCGCCAAGTGGTTACCATTATTTCCTTTTTGCTGGTCCTATCCACCGCGATTGGAATTCTAGCTGAAATACTCTACTGAGACCATATAGGATTCTTTTCGCCTTAGAAGTATCAAGTGAGAAATCTTTCCAGTTTCGTCAATCCAATGATTTCATCAAAGCTCAATCCAAGCGCGTCCAAAACCTGGTCAAACGTCGAGTGAAGATAGGCAACGTACTTGTCCACATCAACCTCGCCTTTAGAAGCAAACTCAACTGGCTTTACATGCGGTTCTCTGACAACCTTAACGAAGCTAATCAGATCGCCCGCCCTTATCTCCACGCCTTTTTCCTCGAGGATCTTTGCGGCCTTGACATGCTGAGGGGTTGTTTTGGTGTAACGCGCGATTTCCTCACCAAGAACGACGTTGAACGCCAGTTCGCTTGTATTTTTCCATTCTCTCCTTTTGAGTTTATTATAGCGATCACGGACAATTTCGGCGATGTCTTTTTTTGCTCTTTCGAACTCCGCTGGGTTTTTAGCTTGCGCCAATCGTTCTTTCATCTGGTTGAAGGCATTCCTAATGAAGATAGGGATATGTTTCTTCTTGCCAGTTAAGCCTTTCACGTCGACTGTGCCATCTTCGAGGACCCCGAGATAGTTCTTTTTTCTGCTGCTGAAAACTGCATATCGATAGACCTTGTCAACATCCAAGCTCATCTTGAGTTCATATTCAGTCCAATGAGCTAGTTCTTCGACTTGTTCTTTGGAGGGATTTTTTAGAAAAAGGCTGTCCGTGTCGCCGTAGAGAACCTGGATGCCTATTGTCTCAGCTCGCTTGAGTATCTGAGTTATTGAATGTCTTCCGATGGCTGCAGTTGCTTCAGCGACTGGCGGACAATAAAGGTCAAAACTGTCGGCGCCAAATACTCCGTAGCTAGCGTTCAGGATAACCTTGAGTGCACCTTGCGTTATGTTGTACCAGTTTCTCAGTTCCTGAGGCAGAGTTTTATCCTTGCTGCGGGACTTGTACCATCCTACTCGAAGGTCTCTCAATGACCCAATTAGTAGGCTTTCCAAGGCGCGTTTTTTAGTGCATACCCAGTGCGGTGTATCTGGGATAACATTTTTGCGGCATTCTGGGTGTGGGCAGAGTATGGATTGGTATCCCAAGTTCCAGACTTTTATTATCGAAGGGTACAGACTGGGGAAGTCCATCACGGCAACGTTGAAGTGTACTCCTGGAACAGGTTCAACAACAATGGCCCCTTTGTATTTCTTACCCTTAATTATAGCAATGGTTGAGGTTTTTCCCTTTCTTGATAGAATATCTTCAGCGTTAGGAATGAGCATGTTTCGTTTTCTGTGCTCGCGATGCATGAAGTTGCGAATCCACCGTGAGACCCCTTGACGGCTAACATCTTCCATTGGCATGCTACTTATTCGTGCCAAGACGAGAATGAGTTTCATGGCTGAATCGTCTTCAAAACTCGTCAGTTTGTAGGTAATTTCTGAATCGCGGAAGCAATACTTTGCAAGTTCCCTATAAGTAAGTTCAGCAAATGTTTTTTCGAGATGAATTTTCTCTACTCCAATGAGCGCAGTGCCAACGTCGTCAAGAGTTACATCACGATAGCGGTTGTTGAAAGCGTAGATCTGTATGGATCTGTTATAGAAAAACTTGTAAAGATCAATGTGAACGCCATATTTCAGGAGGCAGACTCGTCTTCCCACCTCAATGGGGACTTCGTTTCGCTGAAATCCCAGGTTCATCGCCCTGTGCATTAGATAGCGAAGGTCGAAGTCATCTCCGTTGAAGGTTAGAACGAAGGGGTATTCCCACAAAATTTCGAAGATAGTTCTGAGAAGTTGTTCTTCGCTTGGGAAGAACTCAACTTCAACATCAGCTGGCAAATCCTCTTTTCCTTCTCTCACTCCGTCTCGTCGTAGTATGAACACTCTTTTCTGATTCTCGGATGTATAGACTGAACAGCAGATTACCGGACATGAGGCTTCGCGGGGATCCGGAACTCGCGTAGATGTAGGTGAATAAACTTCTATGTCAATCGCTGCTCTTCGAAATCTTGGGGCGGGATACTCAAGTAGCCTTGCCCACTCTTGGATAAACTCGTGTTCTTCAACTGTGTCTTTTTTGAAAATAGCCTCAATCTGCGCAAGTGTTTTTTCAGTTTCCGGAAGATTTACAGAGATTAGCGAGCCATTTTTTACCTCAAAGATCATTCCCGGCAAAAATTCTTTGTCGTAAATGTACGACTGGTAGTACTTAATTCGAGCTTCCCATATCTTTGCTTCCTCTGCATTGGCGATTGTGNNTAACTCGAAGTGGTCTAGACCCGGATGTTCCATGAGACGAGAAATCCTTTTTAGTTCATTTGGTGACAGGTTTGTAAGACAATATGGTTTGTGCCCAGTGTTGTCGTACCAGAAGTATATTCTTCCACTTGTGGGCTCATAGAGTTTGATTACTGCTTTGCGTTTTCGTCCGTCATAGGTTGACGAGACAAAATACGAGGGTGGAAGACTGTCTGGAGCTACAGGCGGGAATGCTTGCCTTCTTCTTGGCTTAGGGGTCGTAGTTTCGGTGATCGGTGCTGGAATCACTTGTATTTTGTGGTCTTCAGTTGTTTCTTTTGGAGCTTGTGTGAAATCAAAAAGGCTTTTCTGTGACATCCAATCTATGACCTTGTTACCAGTATACTTGCTTGAGACTAAAATCTTTGTTGCACTGTTTTTCAGATTGGTTTGTGCTGCATTTGTTGAAGGAGTGACTGTTATTCTGAATGTCTCTGA
>DUHG01000015.1 GCA_013330975.1 Candidatus Bathyarchaeota archaeon | reverse complement strand
GAAGAGTGAAGAAGGTTGCAGTTGTAGTTTTAGCGGTGGCTTTGTTGCTGCTGTTCAGCGCATTTGTTCCGGTTTTTGCTAAGAACTTCAATTATCCAGAGGGCCAACTTGTGCATTATAGTAGTGGCGGAGAAGGCTATGTAGCTGTACCAGCAGGCTCTTTTGGAGCAGCAACTTCATTGAAAATCCAGTTGGCAGACGTTCAAATCGGCACTTATGGTCATGGAGACACCATAGGAATCAATTTCCTTTGGCAAAAACCTGACGGGTCCTCTGTCTACATACCCATTGCGTGGTTTACTAGCAATCCCAACCCCGATGTAATCACTTGGCTCAAGACTGCTCTGAGCGGGTTCCCCGTATCCCTGAGCAACAACATTCGATATGTTTCTGATGATGTCCTAATGGTGGACAGGCATGGAAACAGCATCACCGCCGAATTGGTTACTCCACAAACGGTAATGCTGATGGGTCAGAGTGGACCTATCTCTTTGGTTGTGCCTGCTTTCACCGTGGAACTGAACAAGGTTGGCGGTTCTGTCCATAAAGAAACAACCTTGCCGCTCACAGGCTATCCTGGAGCCTCAGGATGGACAGGTTACATAAAGGAAACGGGTTTCAATGCAGAAGGAGCATTCACCTGCCAAGCATGGAGCTACAATAGCGAGCCAATGACTGACTGCTTCATTGCTATGCAACAAATCGTAAATTACGTGCCACCTGCATCACCTTAGTCTGGCAAATTCGTGTCTAAACTTCCTTTTTCTCCTTTTTTCTGCATCTTTTCTTTCTTTTTTGTTGCTTCTGTGTTTTGACCTTGACTAGTTTGGGCTTTCTCGCGTGATCTTCTTCACTGAAACAATGCCGCAGTCGGCAACAGCCAAAACAATCAGGAAGTTCTAAAACTTGTAATGCAAAGCCATGTGATTAGATTTAAAACTTAAAACCTGAATCATCATATTGAAACGGAAGGGTCACTATTGACAAAAGAGACCAAGAGTTTCACTGCTAAACTGAATGCCTATTTTGAAACGTTGGTTGAGATTCCTCGGATGAAAGTTGGTCAGAGTCAGACCATTGAGACGTTGATTAGTGAGGAAGCTTTGTTCCTATTATAAAATTTTCTTATAGCTGACAATGAGATAGAATGCTGGTTCTCTTACAAGTTTTGCTCCGTGCGCCTAGCTAGTTCATCAAGGGTTTCCTCGGCAAACGTGTTTATCTTTCGGTACACAATGAAAACGTCCAATATCTCCAGAAATATCGCCACTACTAAAACGACAGATAACGCCTTTGTTATATTAACCATAAAGAAAGCGTATTGAGTATTTGGGTACCCAAAAGCTTCAGCCAGCCAAGTCCAATAACCAGATTTTCCATCCACCAAGAAATTGGCAATATCGGATGCAATCCACCAAAATACCGCAGCTACAACGCCAGCAGCAATGTTGCCCCACAAAGTCAGCTTTGCCCAGTCGGATGAAACTGACGATTGACTAACTATTCTTGATCCTGAGTTGTCCGAGTAAACGCGATAATCAATTATTTTCTTTGCATTTCTTGGCGAAACACCGCGCAAAGAACCGTGGCGAACTAAAATGTGGTTGGGAGGTTCTTCAGAAATAATCCTGCAATCTTTTTCAAGCAAAACCTCTTTTAGTTCTGAAAAAGTCCTTTCGATTTCTGTGCTAGTGTTACGCGTAGGCAATATAGAATACCTCACAGATAGAGAACTAGCTGGGCTAATTGGGTTTTCCTGTCTTGTTTGATCATTTTGTGAAAAAATACCAAGAAGCATCCTGATAAAACATTATCTAGACTTCTCTGAGAGAGAAGTGAAAGTAAAGAACCGATAGAGCTTTCGCCTCTTTTTTCTAGAATTATCTTCTACGCAAAACGTATAAACCAAAAATGGCAACCTTAATTGTTATAATTTTAGCGGAGGAGGAGGTGATAGTTTGAAGAGAAAATTCCTACTGATGGTTTTAGCGCTAGCTGTAGCTATGCTGGCAACTCCTTTGGTGAGTGCAGTTCCTCTTGGCGAGGGTAAGAATGACAAATTCCAAGCCTGGCATGACGTAGGCACATACAGCAGGGCAGGTGGAAATATGCCCGTTGTCACCTTTGTTCCTTCGCCTGACAAAATAAACAAAATGGTAATAGATCTTGACGAAACCATGCTCACATACGAAATAACAGTTGGAAGCAACACATACTATATGGGCACCGACTTTGCATATGAAGGCCACGTTAAATACAAGATTTTTGAACCAGTCTGGACGGGTCCTACTACACTACCTTCAGAATCCAGGGCAACAATCATACAGGTGACTTACATGTTTGATTTCTCCGCATATCCAGGAGGAATAGAGGGGGTTCTCAACATGCGTGCCGTATTTACTGAAGGATCTGATAGGATTCGCAGTTTGTCCGGAACTGGAGATCTTCGAAACGTTGAGGTACAGTTGCTCAATATACCTACGGTTCCAACTCCCCCGATCATAACGGTTGAGCATGGAGGCATGGTTTCCGGCTGGCCAAACATTCCACCACTACCATGAGGAATTAGATAGCACAATTGTCATTCTTTCTTTCCCTTTTCTTTCTAACGTATTTTGACCATTAGTATTTGCGGGTAGAGAAAATGTATTAAAGCTATATTCCCTTTGCAGAATACAATTTTTATTGCTGCAACCACTAAGTAGACAAAGTGGTCTTGGTGGTTGCCTTGTTTTGCTGTTTAGTCACAATCGTGTACTTGTTTTATATTGGAGGCGGCTTCGAAGCTGCCGTCTAACCAGTTGCCACATTCACCATACCTTAGCCGTTAACGATATTCTGCCTCCAACTCACAGTCACGGCTTCAGCAACAAGCTCTTTTTTCATTTTGAGCCTGCTCTCTCNNTGGAGGCGGCTTCAGCTACTGCCCAAAATGCAAGATAGCCCTCTGCATGCTCTGCGCTTCAGAACTGCGGCATAAACAGAAAAACCCTATTGCCAGAGCTTGCTGTTCCCATGTGCAGAGAATACTTCCCTGATTTCTAGCCACCACACAATTTTCTACTAATGTATTGAATCATATGAGTCACGTTTGGGCAAAATTTAAGCCAACTTACACACAAAGGACACGTGGAGTGAGAGGAGAAGCCGCTGGCATAGGCTGGTGACCATCCAAAGGCTATCTGGCTCACGCAGCTCGCATGTACGCAACCGCGTCCGCCGACGAAGTTGCCTGCGAAGGAAAACCTAGTTCTCTTTCTCCCTTAGTAAAGAATCGGCATTAAGCCGCCAAGAGCGGCTTTGACTTCACTTCCACAAAAACGCAAAGGAGAGAGGGGTGATCGCAGTTAATAGGAAGTTCCTTTTGGTAGTTTTAGCCCTAGCAGCCGTCCTGTTGGCAACTCCGTTTTTTGGGACTGTAGTTGCTGAACCAACCAAAGGGCAAAAAGTTCCTGCCACAGCAATATTCATACCTTTGGACTCTGAAGATCCTGAATATTGGCGAACCAATGGCGACATAGGTCAAGGTCGTGGAGGGATAGAGACTTACAGGGTTTTTTTCAATATAGGCGGTACTGCAACTTCTGGATTATACACAGTGGTTTTCGATGAGATGATCAACTTCAAAACTGACATGTTTGTCCGTCGTTACACTACACTTGACTCAGGCTTGGATAACGGATTTACCGGCAATATACTGCTCAAGATTTACAATTATTATTCAGGTGTAGATGTGCGCTACGAGGTGCATTGTGTACTCCACGGCTTTGGAGATTTTAAGGGACAAGAATTAATGCTTTCTTACGAAGGACCGACTCCTTTGGTGTGGACAGGTTACTGCTTGAAAGGATAAACATAGAAGGCCAATTCAAACCACTCCTTTCATTTTTTGATGCTGTGTTTTGACCGTGACTAGTCTGGGCGTGTTCGCGTGATCTTCTTGACTGCAAC
>DUHG01000030.1 GCA_013330975.1 Candidatus Bathyarchaeota archaeon | reverse complement strand
GAAAAAGGAGACTTTCTCGCAATCCTTGGACCCTCAGGGAGTGGAAAATCCACCATGCTGAACCTAATTGGAGCCCTCGACAAACCTACCTCAGGTTTGCTCAAAATAGATGGAGTCAACATCTCAAAGCTCAACGAAAACCAGCTNNGCAAAAGACAACGTAGAACTGTCAATGTCAATAGCAGGTACAAATCGAAGCGAAAGGGGGAAAAAGGCAGAAGACCTTCTCGAGAGCGTAGGTCTCAAAGATCGAAAGAAACACAAGCCAGCTGAACTTAGCGGGGGGCAGCAGCAACGTGTCGCCATAGCCAGAGCTCTAGCAAACAATCCTCGATTCTTGTTGCTGGATGAGCCGACTGGAAACATTGATTCAAAGACTGCACACGAGATAATTGGAATAATCAAGGACCTAAACGAAAAAGGGGTGACAATAATAATGGTCACACATGACCAGAAACTAGCAAGCAAAGCGAAAAGAACAGTGCAGATGTTTGACGGAATGATAACTTCAGACGAGGTCAACTGATGAAAGCCAGAGACGTCTTCAATTACTCGTTCAGCGCAATTCGACTTAGGAAACTACGTGCTGGGCTGACAATCATCGGCGTTGTTATAGGAATTGCNNTCGAGCGAGCATGAGGAGGCTACGAGCATTATTGGGGTAGATTTTGAAGAATACCGAAAAATCTACAGTACCACATTCGTGGCTGAAAGCGGTCAAATCTCAGAAAATCCAGAAAAGGACGCTGTTATTATTGGAAAACGACTCAATGAACTGCAAAATGGGACTATACTCTTTAAGACTGGAGAGAACGTAGCAATCTCTTGGACAAATGCTACCGCACGTCCGCCAAAAAATGAAACCTATCCCGCGAAGATCGAAGCCGTTCTACAGGAAGTGGGGGGCTTTGCGTTTGGTGGACCCTCGGACAACAACATATACATACCTATCTCACAAGCTGAGACTTTCTTCAACACGACCGAATGTCAGACAATAATAGTAAAACTGACAAACAGCGATCAATCCACAATCGATCAGGTGTCCAAAGAGATTGTTGATGAATTTGCAGGCGAGGTCTCCGTTATATCATCAACCGCTGTTCTAAACCTACTCGGAAGTGTCTTTTCAATCATCTCTCTTTTCCTCGTTGGAATCGCAGCTATTTCCCTGCTTGTCGCNNTTAAAAGCATTAGGCATGAAAAACCAGACAGTACTTTCGATTTTTCTAGGGGAGTCAATAATAATCGGTGCAATAGGGGCAGCAATGGGCATAGTTTTAGGCTGGGGTTTGGCAAATGTCGTTGCAGTGCTGTTTAGCGGAGGTAGCCCATTCTCAGGAATGGGAGGCCCATCGCCATCTGGGCTGAGAATCACCCCTGTTTTGACTCCACTGGTGTTCGCAGGTGCGTTCGCATTTGGCATCGGAGTAAGTGTGATTTTCGCCCTATATCCAGCTTGGCGAGCCTCAAAGCTCAAGCCAGTAGAAGCTTTAAGGTACGAATGACAACTTACCCAAGGGCATAAGCTTGAAGAGAATTTACCCGGACCAACCAATAGTAGGAGTAGGCGCAGTCATAGTTCGGGAAGGAAAGATACTGCTGGAAAAGAGAAGAAACGAACCAAGCAAAGGAAAATGGACCATCCCAGGAGGACTAGTAGAACTTGGAGAAGGTCTACAAGAGGCTGTAATAAGGGAAGCACAAGAAGAAACATCCTTGAAAGCCGAAAACCCGCATCTCCTCGACGTTGTAGACAACGTGGAAATCGATAAAAATGGTAAAACAAAGTACCACTTTGTAATAATTGACTATGCCCTACAAACGAAAAGCAGCAAATTCAAGGCTGCAAGCGATGCTGAAGAACTTCAGTGGGTTCCTCTAAACGAGGTGGAAACATATGAACTAACCCAATCATTTCGGATTTTCTTTCAAAGAAATAGACATGTGTTAGAGCACCTCAATTGTTCTCTTTGAAGAACAAACGAGTTTCTCCCATCGTCTTTATATCTAGACTCCTAATCCTAGTAACCATTGGAAAATCCCGTACCACCCGACCAAGTGTGAGACAGTAATGTGGAGGAAGATCGCGAGCTATTGATTTCACTGTTTCTGCATCCACCCGAGCAGCACGCGATACGACCTCTAGATCATGCTCATTGGTAAAATTAAAGAGAAATATGTTGTCAGCCTGGCGGTAAATTCCGTCCCGTATGGTATCAGGTTGATTTGTTATGAAGGTAGTGAATATCCCGAAGTGGCGCATTCGGGTGACAATATCATCCCAATACGTTTCTCGCAAATAGAGGTGCGCCTCTTCAGCAAAGAGAAAGGCGGCTTGCAGCTTCCAACTCTGAAGTGAGTCAACTAGCTTTCCAAGGACATACTCAACCACAATCTGACGGTCAATCGTTGATGTGTTTCTCAAATTGACTATTAATGCTCCGCCTTGCTCTTTCGCCCTCGAGAAGCAATCGTCAATTAGTTGGGCTTCAGCAACATTGTCAGTGAAAAAGCCAGAGTTAACCAATGAGTGAAAACGCGAAGATAGAGCGTCCCGAACGTGTTGATTGCAGTTCAAGTTGCGGATAGATTCGCCCAAATCATGCATTCTCAATGCCCCTTTATCTTTTAGTTGTTTCCAGATGCGCTTGAATTCACGCGCACTAGTTCCAGGCAGATGCAACGCATGAACCAGAATACCCATAACTACGTTCAGATGCAGCTGATCGAGCGCTACCTTGAAGTTTTGTGAAGGCGTCAAAATGTGAATCTTGTCATAGTAGATGTTCTTTTTTCCATCCGTGGCAATTCCTAGGCTTGAGTATTCACCATTGAGATCGAAAACAACAACCGTAGCCTTGTAACCTACTAGGTTCACCATAAGCAACTTGCTCAGATGTGATTTTCCACATTCCTTTTTGCCAGTTATTATGTTCAGTCTGCCATCTAGTGCTGAAGCGTCTATTGTTAGAAGGGAACTATCCTTCGTTCCACCCAATATTATTGGAAGTCTTCCATCGACTCTTGCAAGGCTTAGCAGCATCGGAACCGAGAGTTTCTTTATTATTGACTGGCTTCTGCTGGGCAGCCAATTGCTGGTTGGACTCAATGCGCCATTTTCTACCGTTGCCCTTATCTTACAAATTACCAAGCATGCATCCTGAATGTAAGTTATATGCGGTGCTATGTCAAGCGGATCAATGTCTTCTCCCTGAATCGGGTCGTCACCGTCTGAAAGGGTACGCAGAAGTTCTTCAAGAACTCCAGGAACAGCTGCGAACTGAACATCAATGACCTGAGCAATTAGGGCTTTCCCTGCTTCTATATCTTCAACCTGGAGATAGTCCCCTTTCTCCACACTCTCGTTCGGGAAGCTCAGAATTTGAAGGAGATTGCCTTCTTTCTTGTAGAGTTTCATGCGTGACCATCCCCCTTTCCGAATGGACCAAATAGCAGTCGATGCATGTCAGGCCTGTTTACCATATGAATCCCATGTTTTCGAGCTGCAAAATGTTGCATTGCTAATACCTCGTTCGCAGTGAAAGTGCACAGGATGTGTGCAAGCCTCAGGCTTTCCGGATAGCTCTGAAAATACAGATCGTTTCCTATCAGCTTCTCAACAGCCTCCACTCGGCTTGCGCCAGGGACTGCACGATCTATGTCCAACCGGAAGGCGATTCTCGCCTTGGCCAATCGCGCAACATAAACATCGCCGAGCAACACCGTTGGCGGTTTTGGTCTCAGGTTGGAAGTTTCNNACTCTCATATTGGTAGCCTTGCTGAAGGCCAACACTACGTTCCCACGCTTCCGCGCAGAATCAAGAATTTCCTTCATTCGCTGCAAAGGAGTGTCAATAGTACCCGATGTTAAACTTCCATCAAAGAGAATTAGTGAATTACTTGCAGATTTTGCGAGAGCACTCTGCATCCATCTTTCAAGCAGCGACGCAATTCGGGTAGGCATTTGAAGCATTGTCGGCGCAAATTGTTGCTTTGTGGAGCCTGATATATGGAAATAGGCTTTTTCTAATGAGCCATAGAGTTCTCTTTGGTTACTTTCAGTAACGTGAAATATGAATGGCCCCAACCGCGTGTAACGATAAAAGCGGTTTTGTTTCCACACAGTCGCTCCCCTTACGGCAACTATTATGCCTTCGTTGGTTTCTCCAATTTTTATTGTTGAACTGTCAACTGCAGCCACAAGTGTTTCTTGTGTTCTCGGAATCAACAGTATCGGTTCAGGCCGCAAGCTTGCCGAAAAAGGAGAGCCAACAGCATCAAAGCGCTGAATGTTTTGTTGATCTAATTGAAAGGCTTGTTTTGACACTTGTCTGAGCGACCGTATGCTTTGCTCCAAAAACCGTTGAGGCAAAACTGAATCGACGGTTGGTTGAGGAAAGTTATATTTCTGAGTTGTTACTGTATATTGTTCAATCACCATGATTCACCAATAGCCAATATCATGGACGGAAATATTTAAGTGTTGTGCATGTGCATCTTGCACAATACAATATACAACAGGTGACGACTTGACGGAAAAAACGCAAAGACCGCCCATACGCGTGAAAATGAGAATTGGCGAAATTGAATTCGAGATAGAATCCCAAGAGGACCAGCTACAGACTGCTGTAGACAAGATACTGTCAACAGTCACTGAACGTCTTAAAGATGCTCGTTTCACTGAAAGACAACCTCCGCCCCCGAGAGCTGAGACATGCAAAGGCGTCATTCAGAAGCTATGGGAAGAAGATTTCTTCACGAGGTCCCAGGGATTGAGCGAAGTTCATTCCGAGATGGCCAGACGTGGATTTCACTACGATCGAACGGCCGTTGCACATGCCCTAATTGATCTCGTCAAAGATGGCATACTAACGCGAGAAGGAAAACCTCGGAGATACCAGTACGCTCAAAAAAGACCGCCANNGCTTGACACAATAGTCTCTCAGAAACCCTTTGTATGGAAGCTATTGCTTTTTCAATAATTTCTTTTTCAATGCCTCTATGAGTTACAAATCGCATCTTGTTCTTGCCAATGCATCCAGCCAAAACCCCTTCTTCCTTCAATGCAGAAATAAAAGTGCTATCCGAAGCGCGCAATCCACAGGAATCAACCAGAACCATGTTGGTTTGCACTTGCTCCATATAAACTCTTAAGCCCTCAATCTTCGCAATTCCTGAGGCAAGTAGTTTTGCGTTTTGATGATCTTCCGCTAGCCTTTCTATCATAGTCTCTAAAGCAACTATACCTGCTGCTGCAACAATTCCGGCTTGCCTCATTCCACCCCCCAATAGCTTCCGAATTCTCCGTGCTTTCTCGACAAAATCTCTCGTACCAATTATTAGTGATCCCATAGGACAGCTCAAACCCTTTGACAGGCAAAACATAAGATTATCTACATGCTTAGTGAAGTCTCGAACNNGCAAAATCACTGACCAACCTAAGCTGCCTGGGCGTTACAACAGTTCCACCATGTCGATTGTGAGTATTTTCGACGCAAATTAGCGAAGTTTCGGGAAAATGGATGTTTCTTGGTCTAATCGAGTTATCCAAATCTTCCTGAATGAAAGCCCCCCATTTGGTTCTTATAGGCCAAGGTAGTAGCCCAGCAACGGTAGAAATGCCTCCTGCCTCATACCAGTACATGTGAGACTCAGATTCAAGAATAACCAATTCGCCTCGTTTTGCATTGCTCATCAAAGAGACCAGGTTTGCCATGGTACCACTTACTACAAGAAGTCCTGCTTCTTTCCCAGTTAGTTCAGCAGCCATTTCTTCGAGTCTGTTCACTGTTGGATCTTCTCCGTAGACATCGTCACCAAGCTCTGCCTTCCTAATCGCATCCAGCATCTGCTCAGTTGGCAAAGTTACGGTGTCACTTCTCAGATCAATTAGTGATTGAGGACGCATTTTACTACCTTCTTAATCAATTGGTATCTCAAGTTGCTAACTAATCTTTAAACAATGCGTAGCAGTCTTTGCTAAAAAAACTCATGTCTGTTGTATAAGACCAAAGTGATGCAGGAGAGGCATACTAAACAATTTCCAAGCCACAATTGTGGTACTGCAATTGTAGTCTTGCGACTAACTAGGAATGAATTCAATGGCAAATTACAATTTCTTACTCATTCTTTCTCAGATCAAGTTTAAAGTGCACGAAAAATGTTATCTACAAGTTAAAACGCTTTCGTTCCGTTAGGTGTCCGCTTTGGAGTTTCGGGGAAGAGACATAATATCAATCGAGGATTTTTCGCGTGAAGAAATCAACTATATTCTAGACAAAAGCAAAGAAATGGAGCAAACGGCTTCCAAAAACTCGGATTTGCTGAAGGGAAAAATTCTCGCTACACTATTCTTCGAACCCAGCACCCGAACCCGACTAAGCTTTGAAGCTGCAATGCTAAAACTGGGCGGATCAACAATAGGCTTCGCTGAAATGGAAAGTACTTCAGTTAGGAAAGGCGAGAATCTTGCAGACACAATACGCACCGTCGAAAACTACGCAGATGTCATAGCCCTGCGCCACCCGTTGGACGGAGCAGCTAAACTTGCTGCTGAGTATTCCAAAGTTCCGCTAATCAATGGAGGAAGTGGATCCGAAGAACATCCCACTCAAGCACTCTTGGACTTATATACGATTCAAAAAGAAAAAGGGAAAATTGACAAACTGAAAATTGCATTGGTGGGGGACTTACGGTATGGGCGAACAGTGCACTCACTCGCATACGCACTTTCCATGTATGATGTTCAAATAACCTTGGTCTCACCTGAATCGCTAAGAATGCGACGGGAAGTGCTCAGAACAATACAAGACAAAATATCTGTGGTTGAAACAGCAAATATAGAAAGAGTTATTGCGCAAGTGGACGTTCTTTACATGACGCGGATCCAAAGGGAGCGCTTTCCCGATCCAGCGGAATATGCCAAGGTAAAGGGCATCTACAAGATTGACTTGAAAACTCTGGGCAATGCTAAAAACGATTTAATAATACTGCATCCACTTCCCCGTTTAGATGAAATATCGCCTGAAATCGATTCGACCCCACAGGCACGATACTTCCAGCAGGTTCAAAGTGGAATCACAGTCAGAATGGCGCTCCTGGCGCTTGTTATTGGTTCTTCTGAATGAAAGAGCTAAGTGTGGCTAAATCTGTCAAGCACTGCAAGTGAGCTCACAGCGCCACAAGCTGGGCATTTGTGAAGAGTGCCAAAATGGCTCTTTCCACAGTTTTGGCAATAGCTTATCCTGCGATTATATGTGAAGAACTCAAGAAAGTGGTTTTCCATCAGTTTTGCAGTCAGGTTTAAGAGTTCCTCAGCCTTGTACTCAGGATTATTGAGTTCAATTACGGCCAAGCTTCCTCCTGAACTGAAGCTCCTGAGGGTAAATGGCTCTGCTGAATAAGGAGACCCGCCCAATGAATCACCTTCTTCAACTCTCAATCGGTTCACGCTCGAGTAGAATGGTTTTTCTCTATCGCCAGAGAAAATCGTCTTGGCCAAACCAAACTTCTCAATGTCGAGCTGTGCCAACCTTTCAGAGGCCTCTTGACTGGGCAGAATTGCAGTGAAAAGTCGCTTTCCTTGCTTTCTTCCAGTTTTTCCTCTTGAGCTCTGAATTGTTTGTGCTGTTTCCTCTGCAAATCTAGCTAGTTCTGCATCGGGACTAGGCTCTTGTGAAAAGACGAGCATTGCTTCTTTGAAGCCTACCAGGTTCACTATGCTAGAGCAGCTGTCAAACCTGAAATAGGGGTCACCATTTGTACTTTGGCTTAGGAATTGTAAAGAAGTTTTGCCATGTTGCTTGAGGGCTCTTTGCTTTATTCGCAACGCTCGAGTTGCCAACTCTAGTCTTTCTTTGAGAATTTCGAAAAACTTGGACCTGTCTTTTTCGCTTTCTTGGGCAATACGCGGAAGATTAATATTGACAATCCCTATGCAACCTGTTCTTAGCGCATCTGTTTCCCAGTCGCCTGTCAGCTCATTCTCATACCTGCATCCTAAGCCTGAGAAGAGGGTTAGTTTGCGTTCTTTCTGAGGGGTATTCAGGAAATATACCGCCCCTTTTTCGGCAGATATTGCGTGAGCTGTTAGAAGGATATTTCGAGTTCTCTCATTACTCAGAATCAAATCGCTGACTTCGACGATTAGCTTAGGGTTTAGCAATGGTCTAGCTATGCTCAGATCCAAGAATACATCGATCACGAGTTGGGCCAGCAAGCAACTTTCCTCCTCAAAATCCCCGTACTTGCCATTTATCTTACCCTGTGGACCGATGGCTTGCTTGTCAGCAACAAAGCTAGGAACNNCGCTGGATTTGAGGGTTTGAGACCATTTTGTAAGAAAATCCTGATATCATGCAAAACTTCTTCAGGCTTTAGAAGCCAGGTTTCCAACTCATTTACGTGAATGGAACCAGACACATGTGCATCCGAAATGTCTCTAGGAAAAGCATGGAGCAATGCATACTCGCTAAGCGTGTTTCCACCTGCTTTGGCAAGAATTGATGCTGAACCCTTGATGTCTGTTTTGCCCTCCACTAGAGAGCATACTTCATGAACAGGCATACCGAGTCGAGTAAGTTTGTGACGATAATCCTCAAGTCCTTTCTCAACTAGAATAGCATTTACGATTTCTCGTACAAGGGGAGCTGTCAGATACCTTATTTTGGATTTAAGTAGAATCTTTTCTGCCTCTTTTGCCGTTCTCTGGGCGAGGTCAACCGGCATTTTGCCTTCTTTTATCAAAGAATCGGCAATTTTGTTTGCTTCGAACATTTCCAGAGTGGAATGTGAAGTGCGAACCAGCATACCCTTGGGCTTAAAAGCTTTCTTTTCAACCCTATCCGCCACATCAATAACCATTTTGCCCAGTTCGGTGAGGACGTATTTCTTAGACTCCACGTCCGCCTCAACCAAATCAGATTTGAGCAAGAATTTCAAGTGGTACGCGAATCTTCCCGCATCCCTACTAGGGTTCATTTTGAGGGAATTCATTAGCTCAGTGTACGAGAGGGCCCCCTTGTCGAAGAGGAAATTAAGTACTTGCAGCCTGAGAGGTGACGAAATGGCTTTTAGAACCTTCACTCCTCGAATCCGGTGTGGAAGAGCCATACCTTTAGTGGCCTCAAGCGTCTGTAGCTATTGCCAAAGCGACAGTTTAAACTTAGCTATCA